>NZ_JBFGYC010000035.1:0-15198 GCF_041587635.1 Pontibacterium sp.
CCTCGGGATCGCCCGCGATGACCAGGAAGCTGTAGTCGGCGAAGGAGCGCGCATCTTCGGCGAGGATAGCTTCGGTCAAGGACTGATCGACAATCCGCACGAGCTCCTCCGCCGTCAGCTGGTGGCGGCGAAACGTATCGAGCTCGAGCTGGCTGAACGCTTGCTAGCCGAAGGGGCCGACGAAATTCTTAAGGCCGTCTACAGCGACAGCAATGACTGAAGCGTCCCTCCCTACGACACTGGCAGGTAAACGGGTTCTAGTCACCCGCCCTGCCCACCAGTCCGCGGAGCAGATCGCCCAGCTAAAACAGCTGGGCGTCGACGTGGTCACACTGCCCGTGCTCGAAATTAAGCCCTTCTCGCCCCCTGCGACCGAATACCATTTGGCAAAAAGTCGCATTTTGGACCTCGATTTATATCAACACGTGATATTTATCAGCGCCAACGCTGCCCGAATTGGTGCAGAATTGATCGACGACTACTGGCCGCAACTACCTATAAAGGTATGCTGGCTGGCGATTGGCAAGAAAACAGCCGCCACACTGGCGAACTATGGTATAGATGCTGAATCCAGCACATTGGGGTACGATTCAGAAGCCCTGCTGGAATCATCTGCACTGCAAGACGTTAGTGACAGTCGAATTTTGATTATCCGAGGCCAGGGCGGCCGGGAAAAACTGGCAGAGACACTGCGCGAACGGGGTGCTCAGGTCGAGTACGCTGACCTTTATCAGCGGGTAAGACCTGTATACAACGACACCCTGATAGAAGAAACTTTGTACCAACAGCGGCCCGATGCGCTATTGGTCACCAGCAGTGAAGGGTTAAATAACCTTTTACTGCTCGCCCACGGCAATCAGCGACAGTACGATCCATCCACACTGTTTAGCTGTCAGCTGGTTGTACCGAGTGAGCGTGTTGCACAGCAAGCACAGCTTGCCGGTTTTAAAAGGATTACGACAGCTGCAGGAGCCGATGATCTGGCAATGATCACCGCCCTGCTGCCTGCAACCGATGCGGAAAGCGACAAATGAGTGAAAAAGATAAAAAACAGCAGAAAAATAACACCCCTGACAACGATGTTATTGAAGGTGAACTGGTGAAAGACTCAGACAAAGAGGCTGAAAAATCAGCCGATACTTCTGCTCCGGAGACTCAGGAAGCAGAACAAAACAGTGCTGACGAGCAGACTGAAGCCGTTTCTGATAACTCAGCTGACACAGACGCCCCGGCAGCAAAAGCAACGGAAGAGAAAAAGCCGGGTGCAACCTGGCCGGGCAAAGTAGCCCTGATCCTGTCTGTTGCAGCGCTGGGCGCATCCGGCTATCTGTACTGGCTGACATTGCAGCAGACCCAGAGCAATGAGATGCTGCGTAGCAGCCTTGCTCAGGATGTGCAGAACAACCTGACCAGCAGCAATAACGAAACCAACCGTTCAATTGCCGACTTGGGCCGCCGCCTTGATGACGTGCGCACTCAGGCAGCCGCAGATAAAATTGGCGTTGAAGAATTGCAACTGCGTCTAACCCGCAGCATGCAACAGATCAACGCTAAGCAACAGGATAACAGCACTGAATGGTTACTGGCCGAAGTAGAATACCTGCTGCGCCTGGCAAACCAACGCGTACTGATGGAAAAGACCGCTGACGGCGCGCTTACGCTGCTGAAATCAGCAGATAAAATTCTGTCTGAAACCGACGACGTGACTATCTATGAAGTCCGCAAAGCGCTGGCAACGGACATCGCGGCACTGGAAGCCGTGCCTCAGGTTGATACCGAAGGGGTCTTCCTGAAACTGGGCGCGATGAACGATCAGGTCGAAAAGCTGCGTTTGATCCCTCTGGCGGAAAAACGTGAACTGCCTGACCTGCTGAAAGAGATTACTCCGGATAGCGTCAGCGAAAGCTGGGCCAGCGGCATGAAAGCCAACTGGAACAGCGCAATGGACAAGCTGGGTTCATTGGTTGTTATCCAGCAGCGCGATGGCAAGATTGAGCCTCTGCTGTCACCAAAAGAGACCTTCTACCTGAAGCAGAATCTGCACCTGATGCTTGAACAGGCACAGATGGCCCTGCTGCAACGTGAGCAAGGTGCCTATGACAACAGCCTGACCAAAGCACAAGCTTGGGCCGCTGAATATTTCGACAAGAAAGATGCCGCCACCCAGGCAATCGTTCGTGGGCTGGAAGACCTGAAACCTGTACAGGTATCTCCGGAAGTACCGGATATCTCCGGCTCCCTGCGTGAACTGAAAGACTATCTAAAACGCATGACCAAGCTGAAGGAAGAGGGGGCTAAGTAATGAAAAAGCTCTTTATTCTACTGCTGGTCGTACTGGCCGCCGGCACCTGGGTGGGTCAGTTAATGGTTCAGGATCCGGGGTACGTCCTGATTGCGTTTAACGAAACCACAGTCGAAACCAGCCTCTGGGTCATGCTGGTGATCGGCGTATTGGGTTTCCTGCTGGCGCATTGGTTGCTGAACATCCTGACCAACGCCATGATGCCGGTTCATCGCCTGCGTAGCTGGCGTGATCGTCGCAACCATAATGTCTCTCAGCGTAAGACACTGAAAGGCCTGATGGCTTTGTCCGAAGGCAACTGGGTTCGCGCTCAACGCCAGCTGGGACAAGCCGCTGAACGTTCTGAACTGCCACTGATTAACTATCTGGCTGCTGCTCGCGCGGCACACGAACAAGGTGACGAAAAAGCCGCCGATGAGCTGCTGCAGAAAGCACGCACCAGCACACCTCAGGCTGAAGTTGCAGTGGGCATTGCTCAGGCTCAGATCCAACTGGCACGCGGTCAGCTGGAACCTTGTCTGGCCAATCTACTGAAGCTACGTAAGCTGGCGCCGAAAAACACCTATGTGATGCGCCTGCTGAAAGACGTCTATGCCAACCTTCAGGATTGGGATGCGATTGCTAAGTTGCTGCCGGAACTGAAAAAGTCTCAGGCCGTTCGCGACGACGCTCTGGTAGAGCTGGAACGCCAGACCTACATGAACCTGCTGAACCACAGCCTGGAACAGCTGCCGGTAGAAACCGACAATGCCAGCCGTCATAGCGTACTCGATAAAGCATGGCAGAAACTGCCACGCAACCTGAGTGGCGAACCGGATCTGGTCCGTCGCTATATTGAACTTCTGATCTCCATCAGCGCCGAGCCTAAAGCTGAACAGGTACTCCGTGAGATGATCAGCAAGCAATGGAGCGAACAGCTGGTTAACCTGTATGGCCGCATCATGGGCCAGGATCTGAAGAAGCAGATGAGCCATGCGCAAGGTTGGCTGAAACATCACCCTGACAGCGCAGACTTGTTGCTGACACTGGGACGTCTCTCACTGCGCAATCAGGTTTGGGGGCAGGCACTGGGCTACTTCGAGCAGAGCTTCTCTATTCAGCCTAGCCAGGAAACACTGGCAGAGCTGAGCCGCCTGCTGCGCCACTTAGGTGAAGCCGACAGAGCACAAGATCTGATGCAGCAGAACCTGTCAGTCGTTGCCAACGACCTGCCAGAACTGCCGCAACCGGAAGCAGAAAAAGCCTGATCAGGCACCTTCTAATAAAAAGGCCGATAGGGAAACCTGTCGGCCTTTTTTGTGCTCATTGTTGTCAGCGGTGCTGGGTATCACTACCTAAATCGCACTCATTCATCTGTAGGGTAGCCTTCAGGCTGCCGGTAGCCTGAATGGCTACCCTACAAACAGCATCACTTTCGCAGGATCGAACCGCACAACAGACTTGATCACCACCCACAAAAAAGCCCCCGTTAGGAGGCTCTTTCGAACTAGGCAGACAAAACCAAATCAACCACGCGGCGCGTAAGCAAACACGTCAGAGTGCATCTGCTTTTCATTAAAGCCACGGGTTTCTGCTGCATCCAGCAACGCATAGACCATGGCCGGGGAGCCGCTGGCAAAAATCTCGACACCGCTCAGATCAGAAAAGTCTTCCAGTACCGCTTCGGGCAACAAACCTGTGCGACCTTTCCAGTTCGGGCTATTTTCCGGCTCACTCACAACCGGCACGAACGTCAGGTTAGCGTGCTCCGCTTCCCATTGCTGAGGCAAGCGTTCCAGATACATATCTTCTTCGATACGCGCGCCCCAATAGATGGTGATCGGGTTAGGTACCTGATTCGCCAACAGGTGCTCAACTACGCTCTTCACCTGGGCAAAACCCGTGCTCGCCGCACCAAAGATAAAATGGGTTTCAGGATTCAGCGCTTTGGCCTGCAAGAAGCAATCACCTTTTGGCAACTCCAGCTCGACAGTACTCTCAGACTTCAGATGATCCATGATGGCATTCGACATATCGCTATCCGGGATATGTCGAATATGCAGCTCCAGATCACGCCCTTGTTCCGGTGCACTACCAATAGAGAATGAGGCCTGCTTGCCGTCTGGCAACACCACATCCAGATACTGACCGGCGTTAAATTCAATAGCCAGACTGCCTGTTGCCGGCAGCTGCAAACGAACCCGATACACATCGTGGTTCAGGGATTCGATCCCTTTAATGTCACAAACCAGTTTTTTCACCGATTGTTCTCCGGGGGCTATCAGCCCTTCAATATTCACCCAAACATCAGTCAACGGGGTCGCGGTACACGCCAACACCCTGACATTTTCTGCAGCGTTATTATTGTTGTAGGTTGCACAGGGATAACGTTGCTTAACAGTGCCTCGTTGCAACCCTATTTCACAGATCTCGCACACCCCGTTCCGACAGCTTTTCCGCATCCGGTACCCGGCACCTTCCAGTGCATCGAGCAGGCTCTCTCCTGCCCGGACGGGCACCGGCTGCGGTTCGTCATTCAGGTGCAGCAGAAATACTGTGTCACTCACTAGAGAATATCCAGCTCGTCCCAAATGTCGTCAACCCGCTGCTTGATTGCGTCATCCATTTTGATCGGTTCACCCCACTCACGGGTGGTTTCCCCTTCCCACTTGTTGGTTGCGTCCATCCCCATCTTCGATCCCAAACCCGATACCGGAGATGCAAAGTCGAGGTAATCGATCGGCGTATTGTCGATCATCACGGTATCCCGCTGTGGGTCCATGCGAGTGGTGATCGCCCAGATGACATCATTCCAGTCACGGGCATTTACATCGTCGTCACACACAATCACAAACTTGGTGTACATAAACTGACGTAGAAAAGACCAGACCCCCAGCATCACACGTTTCGCGTGACCCGGGTACTGCTTCTTCATCGTCACCACGGCCATTCGGTAGGAGCACCCTTCCGGTGGCAAGTAGAAATCAACGATCTCCGGGAACTGCTTTTGCAGAATCGGCACAAACACTTCGTTCAGAGCCACACCCAGAATGGCCGGCTCATCCGGCGGACGGCCCGTATAGGTACTGTGGTAGATTGGGCGATCACGGTGAGTGATACGTTCGACCGTAAAGACCGGGAAGCTATCCACTTCGTTGTAATAACCAGTATGGTCGCCAAACGGACCTTCGTCTGCCATCTCGTCAGGATCAATATATCCCTCAAGGATAAATTCTGCGCTGGCAGGCACCTGCAGATCACTGCCCAGACACTGCACAACTTCAGTTTTACCACCGCGTAGGAGACCCGCAAAGGCGTATTCTGATAGCGTGTCCGGTACCGGAGTCACCGCGCCCAAAATCGTGGCCGGGTCTGCCCCCAATGCCACAGCAACAGGAAAAGGCTTACCGGGATGTTCTTTTTTCCATTCACGGAAATCCAGAGCTCCGCCACGATGGGCCAACCACCGCATGATCAGCTTATTTTTGCCGATCAGCTGCTGCCGGTAGATACCGAGATTCTGACGCTCTTTATTCGGACCGCGAGTAATCACCAGTGGCCAGGTCACCAGCGGACCAGCATCGCCCGGCCAACAGGTCTGGATCGGCAGCTTATTCAGGTCAACATCGTCGCCTTCGACCACATGCGCCTGACAAGGAGCCTTCTTCACCACCTTCGGCCCCATGTTGAGCACCTGCTTAAAAACCGGCAACTTCTCCCAGGCATCTTTCATACCTTTTGGAGGTTCAGGTTCCTTAAGCTGGGCCAACACTTCACCCACACCACGTAACGCGTGAACGGTCTCTTCACCCATTCCCATTGCAACGCGCTCGGGCGTACCAAACAGGTTGGCCAGTACCGGGTAGTCATAACCTTTGGGATTTTCGAACAGCAGGGCAGGACCGCCAGCACGCAGGGTGCGATCAGCGATTTCAGTCATTTCGAGATTAGGATCAATCTCTTGCTTGATACGTTTCAGCTCACCACGTGCTTCCAGCATCTGGATAAAGTCACGCAGATCTTTGTATTTGGGTGTCGCCATGCAAATAACCAATCTAACAGCCATAAAAAAGGGCAAGCAAATGCTTACCCTTTCATACGGAAATCGTCTTACTTCCGCTTCATCGACAGGAAGAACTCGTCGTTGGTTTTGAAGTCTTTCAACTTATCGAGTACAAACTCAATCGCCGCGGAATCTTCCATCGGATCCAGCAGCTTACGCAGAATCCACATACGCTGCAGTTCATCTTCGGTGGTCAACAGGTCTTCACGACGGGTACCGGAGCGACGAATATTGATCGCTGGGTATACGCGTTTCTCTGCAACTTTGCGGTCCAGATGAACTTCGGAGTTACCGGTACCTTTAAATTCCTCGAAGATAACCTCATCCATCTTAGAACCGGTATCAACCAGTGCTGTCGCGATGATGGTCAGGCTACCGCCCTCTTCGATGTTACGTGCCGCACCGAAGAAGCGCTTAGGACGTTCCAGTGCGTGTGCATCCACACCACCGGTCAGTACTTTACCGGAGGATGGGATTACTGTGTTGTAGGCACGCGCCAGACGGGTGATGGAATCCAGCAGGATCACCACGTCTTTTTTATGCTCTGTCAGACGCTTCGCTTTTTCCAGTACCATCTCAGCAACCTGCACATGGCGTGCTGGCGGCTCATCGAAGGTAGAAGCAACCACTTCACCACGTACTGTACGCTGCATCTCGGTCACCTCCTCCGGGCGCTCATCGATCAGCAGAACAATCAGGTGGGTCTCAGGGTTGTTACGGGTGATGCTGTTAGCAATGTTCTGCAGCATCAGGGTCTTACCGGCTTTTGGCGGGGACACCACCAAAGCACGCTGACCTTTACCCATCGGACAAACCAGATCGATGACACGAGCGGTCAGATCTTCGGTACTGCCGTTACCCATCTCAAGACGTAAACGGTCCTGCGCAAACAATGGCGTCAGGTTTTCGAACAAGATCTTGTTCTTTGCGTTTTCCGGCTTGTCGTAGTTAATCTCGTTAACTTTCAGCAGGGCAAAGTAACGCTCACCTTCTTTGGGTGGACGAATCTTACCGGCAATCGTGTCACCTGTACGCAGGTTGAAACGACGGATCTGGCTTGGGGACACATAGATGTCATCGGGTCCCGCCAGGTAAGAGGAGTCGGCGGAACGCAAAAAGCCGAAGCCATCCTGCAGAATTTCAAGTACACCGTCGCCATAGATATCTTCACCACCTTTAGAGTGGCGTTTCAGGATGGCAAAAATCACATCCTGTTTACGGGAACGGGCAAGATTGTCCATGCCCATGCCTTTGGCGATATCCAGCAGTTCAGGAACGCTTTTTGTTTTCAGTTCAGTAAGATTCATAAGTTAAGGGAGCGCGGCAAAAGGCCTGCTTAAGATGAATGGGTAGGTTTTGGGAAGAATTCGGAATTACTAAATAGAGCTACTACAGTTGCTGCTATTGTGACAGGAACACCGTCAAATCTGAGCGCGACGGGCTGTCTATACAACGACTATAAAAGGTTGTTTCTACGCTGTCTATAGCGGAGAGGAGAAAATGTGGTACTGGAACCGTCGGATACGAAATTATTCTCAGGTTACTGTCAGCGACCACATTTTCAGACCTGGAATTACAGGTTCGCTTCGATGAATGCTGCCAGCTGGGACTTAGACAGTGCGCCAACCTTAGTTGCTTCAACGTTACCACCCTTGAACAACATCAGGGTTGGGATACCACGGATACCGAATTTCGGTGGCGTGTCGTTGTTTTCATCGATATTCAGCTTACACACTTTCAGCTGACCTTCGTATTCCTTGGCGATCTCTTCCAGCACAGGGGCAATCATTTTGCATGGACCGCACCACTCCGCCCAGTAATCAACCAGTACCGCGCCCTCAGCTTTCAGGACATCCTCTTCAAAAGAGGCATCGGTAACGTTTACGATGTTCTCGCTCATGGGATACTTTCTCCAATGTACCTGGTGCTTGAATAATAAGACGCCCGATAATAACACCGTCGGTCCTTATTTGGTAACCGACTTCCACCATCGCTGCACCCATTGATCCGCCTCATTGCGGCACGATGCCAGACTTATTTCTTATATCAGTATAACTTCGCCAGCAGGACGATACATGTTCTGTAATGTCTCTTCTGGTAACCTTAGACCTATCTGTGCCTTCAACCCATAGGGCACTGGCTTTCAAGCGATATAGATTTCGAGGCGTTTTTAGCATGTCCCAGCAGGATGTAGGCAGCGACAACAATCAGGATTCCACCCTCCTTGCCGCTATTGACCTAGGCTCCAACAGTTTCCACATGATGCTCGCCCGCCTGACTCAAGGCGAACTCAAGCCCATCGACGTGATGTCCGAGAAAGTGCAACTGGCAGCGGGTCTGGATGCAAACAAAGAACTGACCGAAGCCGCACAAGAGCGAGGGCTCGACTGCCTGAGCCGATTTGCACAACGCATTGTCTCTCTGCCCCGCAGTGCCGTGCGTATCGTTGGAACCAACGCGCTGCGCGAAGCCAAAAACGCCGCCATCTTTATGGAAAAAGCCGAGAAAATTCTCGGTACGCCACTGGAAATTATCGCCGGCAGGGAAGAAGCCCGCTTGATCTATCTGGGTGTCGCTCATACGCTGGCCGATGATCTGGGCAAACGGCTGGTCATCGATATTGGCGGCGGTAGCACAGAGTTCATCATAGGTGAGCGTTTCGAACCACAGGAGCTCGAAAGCCTGCATATGGGATGTGTCAGCTACACCAAGCGCTTCTTTCCCGATGGCATCATTTCTGCTGAGCGCTTTCAGCGGGCGAAAACAGCCGCAATGCAGGAATTACTGTCGATCCGCAATCGCTACCGCGAGCAAGGCTGGAGCAGCTGTGTCGGCTCATCCGGCACTATCAAAGCGGTCCGCAATGCAATAATGAGCGCCGGACTGAGCGACGAATCCATCACCGCACATGCACTCTACAAACTGCAGCAACGATTGCTGGAATTTAACTCGGTTGATGAAATCGATATCGAGTCCATCAAGCCTGAACGCCGTATGGTTCTGCCAGCAGGCATCGCTATTTTGTCAGGCATATTGGAATCGCTGGGTATCGACAAGCTCGATTACTCTACCGGTGCACTACGGGAAGGTTTGCTGTACGACACAATTGGCCGACTGGAACATGAGGATGTACGCGAGCGCACCATCAATGCTCTCGTGACGCGATACCATGTCAACACAGAGCGGGCGAACAAGATCGAGCATACTGCCCTGCTCGGCTGGGCCCAGGTCAAGGATGACTGGGGACTGGAACGTCCGATCTTCCACGACATGCTCAGCTGGGCGTCACGCACACATCAGATTGGCCTGACGATTTCTCACAGCCAGTTCCACAAACACAGTGCCTACTTACTACAAAACTCCGACCTGCCGGGTTTTACCAAACGCGACCAACAACTGGTTGCTTCACTCGCGCGCGGACACCGCCGCAAGTTCCCAAAAGAGGAGTTCAAGAAGCTCCCTAAGTACCTGCAGGAACCTTACCGACGCCTGTGCATTCTATTACGCATTTCCGTACTGCTGCATCGTAGCGAAAGCACAGCCCGCTTACCGGCCATTATCTTCCGCGCCGAGGACAAGCAACTGCGCCTGCGCTTTCCGGAAAGCTGGCTGCAGCACAACCCACTGACGACAGCCGATCTGCAACAAGAAGCAGAGCACCTGAAAGTGATCGACTACCACCTATCAATAGAATAAGCACAGCGTCACGCTGCCCCTGTGTCATTTACACTTCTTACTGGCATAAAAAAACGCCCTCAATTGAGGGCGTTTTTTTGTTGCGGACCGTCAGCGGATTTTACAGCTGAGGGCCTGCAGTAATGATCTCTTCAGATACACCGGAGAACTTCTCGAAGTTGCTGGTGAACTGGCCGATCAGATCTTTAGCCGTCGCGTCGTAAGCACCTTTATCGGCCCAAGTCGCGCGTGGATTCAGCAGTTCAGAATCAACACCTGGTACCGCTGTAGGTACGGTCAGGTTGATACCTTCCAGATGCTCAGTCTCAGCTCCTTTCAGCGCACCGTTCTGGATTGCAGAGATGATGCCGCGAGTCGTTGGAATGCTGAAACGCTCACCTGTACCGAAAGAACCACCGGTCCAACCTGTGTTTACCAGGTAAACCTGAGAACCAAACTCTTCGATACGCTTCATCAACAACTCTGCGTATACAGCAGCAGGACGCGGGAAGAACGGCGCACCAAAACAGGTAGAGAAGGTAGACTTGATACCACCACCGGAACCCATTTCGGTAGAACCTACCAGTGCGGTGTAACCGGACAGGAAGTGGTAAGCAGCCGCTTCTTTAGACAGGATAGACACCGGTGGCAATACGCCAGTCAGGTCACATGTCAGGAATACGATTGCCTGAGGCTCGCCACCCATGTTGGTGTCAGTACGCTTTTCAACGTGCTGCAGAGGGTATGCACAGCGACCGTTCTCAGTCAGAGACGTATCGTCGTAATCAGCGGTACGGCCTTCGTTTAGCGTCACGTTCTCAACGATAGCGCCAAAACGGATTGCGTCCCAGATAATAGGTTCGTTCTTCTGTGACAGGTTGATGGTTTTAGCATAGCAACCACCTTCCAGATTGAAGACAACACCTTTACCCCAACCGTGCTCGTCATCACCGATCAGGTAACGCTCAGGGTCAGCAGACAGTGTGGTTTTACCTGTACCAGACAGACCGAAGAACAACGTTGTGCTCTCATCTTCACCTACGTTTGCTGAACAGTGCATTGGCAGCACGTCTTTTTCAGGCAGCAGGAAGTTCTGTACAGAGAACATCGCTTTCTTCATCTCACCGGCATAACGCATACCCGCCAGCAGGACTTTACGCTTAGCAAAGTTGATGATGACACAGCCTTCGCTGTTAGTACCGTCACGCTCAGGGTCACATTCGAAACCCGCAACGTTCAGGATCTGCCACTCTTCTTTGCTCTTCTGGTTGTATTCCGCAGGGCGGATGAACAGGTTCTGACCGAACAGGTTCTGCCATGCAGTCTGCGTGGTCATTTTAACCGGCAGATAGTGATTAGGATCGGAGCCTACGTGAACATTAGCGACAAACGATTCCTTGTCCGCCAGATATTCCTCTACACGCACCCACAGCGCATCAAATTTGTCTGCATCGAAAGGACGGTTTACGTTGCCCCAATCGATAGAGTCAGAAGTGCTTGGCTCTTCAACGATGAAACGGTCCATCGGAGAACGGCCGGTGCGTTTACCGGTTTCTACAACTAAAGCACCGGTATCAGCCAGACGACCTTCGCCGGACTGAATAGCTTTTTCTACGAGCTGAGCCGGGCTCAGGTTGGTGTTTACGGTATTCACAGATTCTTTGGTCATTACTGGGTTCCCTTGGCGTAGGCGCCAATAACGTTACCTGATAAGCAATTAGACGTTCCGTACCTAGTAGGCACAGTTTATTGTCATAGTTATATAAAAAAGGAGGCGTATTATTGCACAAAAAGTAACAACAACGCCATTTCAAAAACGATTCCCATTCAGGGTTCGCTAATTATTTGACCCCGGTTGGTTTTTTCCGCTCAATGCACGGAATCCGAGCCCGGGGCGGACGCTGTATCTGAAAACATCAGCTCCAGATCAGCCTGATCAAAGTGGTACTGCTCGCTACAGAACTGACAAGCAACGTCAATATTTCCCTGCTCATCAAGAATGCCCTGCAACTCCTCTTTGGTCATGAATTTCAGCGTATTTAAGCTGCGATCCCGCGAGCAGTCGCAGCGGAACTGTACCGGGTCGGCCTCGTACAAACGACACTGTTCTTCATGGAACAAACGGTAGAGCAAGGTGTTGTTGTCCAGTGTCAGCAGTTCTTCGTCTTTCAACGTAGAAGCCAGATGGCTGATGCGGGTCCAGTCCTCTTCACCGGTGCCGTCTGCTGGCAGCACCTGCAGGAAGAATCCTGCCGCATGGGTATCATCCGCCACAAAATGCATCTGGGTAGGTAGCTGCTCTGACTGTCCGAAGTAACCTTCAAGACAAGCTGCCAGCGTCTCACCCTCCAACGGCACCACACCCTGGTAGCGCTGGCCTTGATCAGGATCGATGGTGATCGCCATGCGGCCCTTTTCCAGCAGCTCAATAAAGCTGGCATCATCGGGCAACTCGCCTTCATAACGCGCGATCGCACGCAGGTCATGCTGGTCGTTGCACTCAGCCATAAGCAGCGAGACGTTACCTTCACCCTGGGCTTGCAGGATCAATCGTCCTTTAAACTTCAGGTTGCTACTGAGGACAGTCGCGGCAGCCATCATCTCACCGAGTACACGGCGAATCACTTGCGGGTAGTTATGCTTTTCCAGTGCTTTTTGGTAGCTGTCTTCAAGACCTACCAACACACCACGGATATCCAGTTCATCAAACAGGACACGTTGAATTTGATCAGAATTGCTCATTGAGGGGTATTCGTACACGAAGTTGTTTATCTGCCCGCCATATTACCATAAACAGCGGCGAACGTGCGCTATCTGCTCAGGCTGGCTGATCTTTAAAGCCGCGAATCTGACGCCGTTCTTTTTTGTTGGGGCGATGACGCGGGTTCAGGCTGGAGCCCTGCGCTTTACGTTGTGCGGCATTTTCTTCACGTTTAGCCACGCTGGCATCTGTTTCGCGATACAGTTTTTGCGCTTCAGGTGCACCGCGACGCTGATCGGAGATCGCTTCAACGATGACAACTTTTTCATCAAAACCCTGACGGATCTCAATCTTGGCACCCAGTTCCACGTGACGACTGCATTTTGTGCGCTGACCGTTGTAGTGAACCTTACCCCCGTCGATCATCTGTTTGGCAATCGCGCGCGTTCGGTAGAAACGTGCAGCCCACAGCCATTTATCCAGACGGACTTTAACATCCTGCGATGCATTTTTATGTTCACTCATGAATCGGACTTCTTCGGCATTATTTCATCAAAATGGTCGATCGCACGAAACTCATCTATCTCCCGTCGCGGCGCCTGACTGTCCGGCTGAACAATCGACAGTAGATAGCGAATACCGTATTCCTGCGCTGAGCGCAGCACCGGCAGACTATCATCCACCAGCAATGTACGGCTCGGATCAAACGGCTCGACTTCCTTCAGTTTATCCCAGAAACGCACATCTTCTTTGGGTAACTGAAAGTCATGGGAGCAGATCACGTCATCCACCAGCGTATGGATATCGGTGTACTCTTTCTTCAGGTTTAGACTGCCGTAATGGGCATTGGTGACAATCACTGTGCGAATTTTTTCCTGTTGCAAACGCGCCAGAAAATCTTTCACGTGCGGTCGGAACGCGATCCGGTCGGCAACTTCACGCTTCAATTCAGGGACATCAATCCCCAGCTCACGGCTCCAGAAATCCAGACAGTACCAATTTAGTGTGCCCTGCTCCTGTATGATACGCTGGTGTAACCACTCCCGCGCCTCACCCGGTTCCATGGCGTGGATCTGCGCATACCGCAGCGGCAGAAACTCCAGCCAAAAGTGGGAGTCAAAATGCAGATCAAGCAAAGTGCCGTCCATATCTAGCAGGACAGTATCGATTTGGGACCAGTCAATCATGGACGTTTCGCGTTAGGAAATTAGCTATTAAGAGTGCTTACAGTATGCCCGCTAAACCGGAGATTTTGAAGGTCACCCCAACCGCCAGCAGCCGCCTGTTCCAGGTGGAGGAACTTAGCCTGCGTTTTTCTAATGGCGCAGAACGTGTTTATGAACGCCTCGCAACCCGCGGAAACGGTGCTGTGATGATTGTACCTATCACCGCCGAGGGCAACGTCCTGCTGATCCGGGAGTACGCAGCCGGTCTTGAGGATTACACCCTGACTCTGCCCAAGGGTTTGATTGATCCGGGCGAATCCGCCCATCAGGCTGCCGACCGGGAGCTCAAGGAGGAAGCCGGTTTTGGGGCCGAAAGCCTGCACAGCTTGAAGGTCATGACCTCGGCACCCAACTATATGGGCCACAGTATCAATGTGGTGATCGCACGTGATCTTTACCCCTGCCGCTTAGAGGGTGATGAACCGGAAGAACTGGAAGTGATCAGCTGGCCACTGACGGACCTCGATAATCTGGTGCTACAAGAGGAGTTCAGCGAAGGCCGCGCCATCGCCGCGCTCTACATGACCCGCACTTTTTTACAAAACGGGCTGTAAACCTATGGATGTTGATCTGTTTATTCCTGATCTGCGCAAGATCTGTCTGGATGCAGGCGATGCGATCATGGATGTCTACCAGCGTGATGACTTTGATATTCAGGCCAAAGGGGACGATTCACCCGTCACCGCCGCTGATCTCGCTGCCCACCAGATCATCGAGCAGGGCCTGAGCCAGCTCAATCCAACCATTCCTCAACTGAGTGAAGAAGCGGACGATATCAGTTTCAGTACCCGTCAGCACTGGGATCTATTCTGGTGTATTGACCCACTGGACGGCACCAAAGAGTTTATTCGTCGCAACGACGAGTTCACCGTCAACATTGCGCTGATCCAGTCCGGGCAACCAATTCTGGGCATTATTCATCTGCCAACCACCAAAGAAACCTGGTGGGGAGGCCCGCGTATCGGTGCCTGGAAGCAAGAGATAAGCGGCAACGTACGTGCCATTCAAAGCCGGTCGCTGGGTGATACATTGGTTGTTACGGCCAGCCGTCGCCATGGTCAGGAACAGAATGACCGCCTGCTGCTAAAACTCGCCTCCCGGTTCAACAACGTCGAAAGCCTGGCGAGCGGCAGTTCACTGAAAATGTGTCTGATTGCAGAAGGTAAGGCCGATCTCTATCCCCGCCTGTTTCCAACATCAGAGTGGGATACGGCAGCAGCACAAGCCATCGTAGAGGCGGCGGGAGGGAAAC
>NZ_JBFGYC010000036.1:0-15178 GCF_041587635.1 Pontibacterium sp.
CCAGCTGTTATCTGAAAAGCAGGATATGGCGGAAGAGCATAAACGGGGTCTGAAAATCATCCACCGCAGCGGACAGTATCTGACGGATCTGATCGAAGGGTTGTTGGATATCTCTAAAATCGAAGCGGGGCGTCTGGACCTGTTTCGTAATCAGACCAAGCTGCCCGAGCTGATTGATCAGCTGTCTCAGATGTTCAGTGTGCAGGCAGCGAACAAAAATGTGCGTCTCAGATGTCAGATTCACAACCCGCTGCCTGATCTGGTCATCACCGATGAAAAACGCCTGCGTCAGATATTGATCAATCTGCTCTCGAATGCAGTGAAATACACTCCCCAGGGGCAGGTGGATTTCGAGATTACCTACCGCAATCAGGTGGCCGAGTTTTGTATTCGGGATACCGGCCCGGGGATTGATGAAGAGAATCTGGCGCGTATTTTTGATCCCTTTGAACGGGTGCGCAATACCGAAACCGCCAACCTGCCGGGGACGGGGTTGGGGCTCACTATTGTTAAGCTGCTGACGGAAATTATGGGCGGTGATCTACAGGTAAAAAGTCAGGTGGGCGAGGGCACTGAGTTTCGCGTCAGCCTGTTGCTGCCGTGGGTGGATCAGGCAACAGTGGATCAGGCGGTAGCAGGTGAGACCAAGCTGAAAACGGTGATCGGTTATGAAGGTTATCAGCGCACTATCTGTCTGGTGGATGATGATCCCGTGCTAAGGGGGCTATTGGCCGATCTGCTGGTGCCTCTGGGCTTTAATACACTGGAGGCACATGACGCGCCCAGTTGCCTGAAGTTATTGGATTCCGTGCGGCCTGATCTGTTTCTGCTGGATATCTCCATGCCCGGTATGAGCGGACTGGAGTTGGCAGAAACTCTCCGAACACGGGGAGTTTCTGCACCTATTGTGATGCTGTCTGCCGATGCGCAGGAGAGTAACCGTGCTATCGACTATCAGCATCGCTACGACGACTATCTGATCAAACCGGTCAGCAATCATATCCTGCTGGACAAGGCCGCCCAGCATCTGGAACTGGAATGGATCTATCGCAATGTGGAAACCGCAGAGCCAACGGCGGCTGTAACTGCACCAACCCCAACGGTTAACGCGTTAGAACCTGGAGTGACTCTGCCTAAGCACGCGTTATTGCTGGAACTGAAAGCGTTTGCGGAGATGGGTTATCGAAAGGGCGTGAACGTCAGTCTGAATCAAATCGAACAGGAAGGGTTGCTGAACGCTGAGGTGTTTAGCCATTTGAAACAGCTCACTGACAGCTTCCAGCTGGAAAAACTCGCACACTATATTGAGGCAAAGTCGACATGAACACAGCGATAGGGAAAGAGATTGTACTGGTGGTGGATGACTCGCCGGATGCGCTGAGTCTGATCAACGATGCGCTGGAGCAGGCGGGGATGGATGTGTTGGTCGCTCTGGAAGGGCGTCAGGCGCTGACGATCGCGCAGCGGATTCGCCCCGACATTATCCTGCTGGATGCCATCATGCCGAACATGGACGGATTCGATACCTGTCGGGCACTCAAGGCTGATCCCGCTCTGGCGAGTATTCCGGTGATCTTTATGACCGGCCTGACCGATACCCGTGATGTGGTGAAAGGTCTGGAAGCGGGTGGGGTGGATTACCTGACTAAGCCGATAAACCCGAGCGAACTCCTGGCGCGGATGAAAGTGCATCTCGCTAATGCCCGTCAGACCGTGAGTGTGCATTCCGCGCTGGATGACAGCGGCCAACACCTGATGACGGTGAACCCTAGCGGTGAAGTTCAGTGGGGCACACCACAGGCCTATGCACTGTTGGCGAAAGCGCAGGTCGATCTGGACTGGCAAAATAAACATCTGGGCGCTCAGATCAACCAGTGGCTGGAAACTCCGGAACTGGCGCAGCAGCAGGCACTAAAATTACGCCATCTATCCTATCCACTGGAACTTAAGCTCGTGGCAATGCATGACAACGGCGAGGTGCTGGTGCGTCTGATCGATGGTGAGCGTCCTACCGGAGCAAGCCTGCTCAAGATCAAACTGAGCGTCACCGAACGGGAGTCTGAAGTCTTACACTGGATCGCCAATGGCAAAACCAATCGTGAAATTGCAGAGATACTAGAGATGAGCCCGCGTACGGTGAATAAACATCTGGAACAGATCTTTCCCAAACTGGGAGTTGAAAATCGCACAGCGGCGGCGGGAGTGGCGTTGAGGTTACTATCGGTGGAGTAGCCCAAGGCGTTTTACTTGTTCGATTCCTTTGCCCAATAGTCGTTAAGCACATGCTTAATGGAAGGATGATCAAACGCATACTCATCGTTTTCAAGGCACCATTTCAAATACATCACCACTGATTTGCGTTGGATGTTACTTAGTGTGCTGAATCTGGATATCGAGTATTCATCTGGCTGAATAAGATGAAATATGGGGTCGTCTACTTCATTTCTGATGCTGCCAATGATGAAGGCGGGTAGATGAAATCGCATTCCGTCCGCATCAAAAAAAGAAAGGCTGCTATGACAGCGTTGTAAGTCATCATAATTGAGCGCTCTCCAGTCTTCTTTTTGGTCTCTTTCGCGGTTTTTAACCTGCACGTCTTTGGATTCATAGTCATCAATCGCTTGTGCTTCCCACAGACCGATTCCGTTTCCAAGCGTGACTCCTACAAAAGCAGACGTTATCTCTTTTTCAATGCTGTCTTTGTTCATTGGCAATCCAATATGTTGGTACGAGCCCTGTTTCTGTTTCTCACGCGCCTCGGTGGAAATTCACAAACGGCTACAGTGATACATTGTATATCACTGCTGTATTGCTGCGGTTAACCTGTATCACCGTCTGCATTCCCACGCGGGGCATGGGAACGAGAAGTGAGGTGGTCTGACTGCGTATACTGGTTCCCATGGTCCTCCGTGGGAATCCATACAGTGGGTGAGGGCACACGCACTGCTTGCACTTCGCCCCTATACGTCAAATGACGTACCTGTCTGCGTTAATCGCCCGATACCCGCAATCGCCCATATTCAATAGTCTGGATGCAATACAAAACCGTTTCGCAGCAAGGTGTAAGCGGAGCCGTGTGATGTAACCAATTCTCAAATGAAGGGTAGATCAGGTATGAAAATCAAAAGCATCGTGACCGGTATTGCACTCTCAATGGGCGCTTCTGTTATCAGCATCAGTGCGGTGGCAGGCGATACGATCAAAGTGGGCGTGTTGCACTCTCTGTCTGGGACTATGGCGATCAGTGAAACCACGCTGAAGGACACGGTCCTGATGATGGTGGAGGAGCAGAACAAGAAAGGGGGTCTGCTGGGCAAGAAGCTGGAAGCGGTGGTGGTTGATCCTGCCTCAAACTGGCCTTTGTTTGCAGAAAAGGCGCGTGAGCTGCTGACTCAGGAAGAAGTGGATGTGATCTTTGGTTGCTGGACGTCGGTATCCCGTAAGTCTGTTTTGCCGGTAATTGAAGAGCTGAACGGTTTGATGTTCTACCCGGTGCAGTACGAAGGTGAAGAGTCTTCCAAAAATGTCTTCTACACCGGCGCAGCGCCAAACCAGCAGGCAGTCCCTGCGGTGGATTATCTGGCGGACGAGCTGGGCGTCGAGCGTTGGGTACTGGCGGGTACGGATTACGTTTACCCACGAACCACCAACAAGATACTGGCGGCATACCTGAAGTCTAAAGGTGTGGCTGACGAAGATATCATGGTGAATTACACGCCGTTTGGTCACTCCGACTGGCAGTCTATCGTCTCTGATATCAAGAAGTTTGGCAGCGCCGGCAAAAAGACCGCTGTGGTCTCTACCATCAACGGTGATGCCAACGTTCCGTTCTACAAAGAGTTGGGTAACCAGGGCGTATCCTCTGAAGATATCCCGGTTGTTGCGTTCTCTGTTGGTGAAGAGGAACTGTCCGGTATTGATACCAAACCACTGGTTGGCCATCTGGCTGCATGGAACTACTTCCAGAGTGTTGATAACGAAGCGAACTCCGCCTTTATCAATAAATGGAAAGCTTTCACCAGTGCGGATCGCGTGACCAATGACCCAATGGAAGCGACCTATATTGGCTTCAACATGTGGGCAAATGCGGTGAAAAAGGCAGGTTCTACCGAAGTGGATGCGGTTGAACAGGCGATGATCGGTCAGGAAACCCCTAACCTGACAGGCGGCACGGCAGTGATGAACAAGAACCACCACCTGAGCAAGCCGGTACTGATCGGTGAGATTCAGGATGACGGTCAGCTGGAAGTGGTTTGGGAGACGGAAGGTGTTGTACCGGGTGATGCATGGTCCGACTACCTGCCGGGTTCTAAAGATCTGATCTCTGACTGGACCTCTCCGGTGAAATGCGGCAACTACAACACCCAGACTCAGGCGTGTGTTGCTCAGGCTAAATAAGCGGTATCCCTCGCAGTTGCTACGTGATCTGTTTATCGCAGGTACGTAGCCCCATGTGGCACCCGATGGACTGTCGGGCGCCACGTTCTCTTTCTTTTGCTTATGTTTCCCGAGCAAACCCTATTTTGGAGAAGATCCATGAGACGCTTGCTAGCGATAGTTTGCTGCTTTTTGGCTGCGTCATTTATCTCCGTTCAGGCAGCTGAATTCACACACTCTGCCCAAACTTCTTCCTCTGCTTCAGCAGCGGGATCGTCGGTGACGACAGAATCCCTGTTGCTGGAGCTGACACAGGTAAAACTGTCCAAGGCACTGCCCGTATTGAAACAGCTTGAACAGGTCGGTGGCGTAAACGTGTTGCCACTGTTCAAGACGATGCTGGCGGGTGAGCTGTATTTTGTAAAAACCAGTAAACAGGTGGTGGGTTATAAAAAAGTGAACGGCGATGCTGTCATCGAAGATCCGTTTACCGCCGAACCGCTCTCTGATCTGACCAAAAAACAGATTAAAAAAATACGTGTGAACAATCGATTGCGCGTGTATCTGCGCGGTGTGATTGCCCGTCTGCAGATTAGCCATCCCGACGCTGAGCAGCGTTTATCGGCAGTACGTTCTCTGCTGAGTGATTTGGATGCTTCTACGGTTGCGACGATTCAGGATGCTCGCTTATCGGAAGAAAACCGCGACGTGCAGGCGATGATGGATCTGGCGCTGGCGATGCACCAAACCGAATCGACGGTGGCAGCGGAGCGACTGGCCGCCGTTAACGTGTTGGCGGACAGTCTGGAAAATGATGTCCGTAACCGACTGACCGCACTGGCGGCGCACGATCCACAAAAGGAAGTGAAAGCGGCGGCGAACAAGGCGCTGGATTCGATCAATCAACGGATCGAAGTCTATGACTTTGTTGATCAGCTGTTTTTTGGTTTGAGTCTTGGCTCGGTGCTGTTGCTGGCGGCGATTGGTCTGGCGATCACCTTTGGGGTGATGGGCGTGATCAATATGGCCCACGGCGAAATGATCATGCTGGGCGCCTACACCACCTATGTGGTGCAGCTGATGATGCCCAATGCGATTGAATACTCCCTGTGGGTGGCGATTCCGCTGGCGTTTCTGGTATCCGGTCTGGTGGGTGTGATGATTGAGCGGGGCGTAATTCGCTTCCTGCACGGACGTCCGTTGGAAACCTTGCTGGCGACCTTTGGTATCAGCCTGATCTTGCAGCAGCTGGTGCGTTCGGTGTTCTCTCCGCTGAACCGTCAGGTGGCAACACCGGAGTGGATGAGTGGTTCGCTGGATATCAATCCGGTGCTGAGTTTAACCCTCAACCGCTTATATATTCTGGCGTTTGCGCTGTTGGTCTTTTGCCTATTGCTGATCATCCTGCGTAAGACCTCGCTGGGGCTTAACGTCCGTGCTGTATCGCAGAACCGAAATATGGCGAAAGCGATGGGTATTCGTACTGATTGGGTCGATGCGATGACCTTTGGTCTGGGTTCGGGTATCGCGGGTGTCGCCGGTGTTGCATTGAGTCAGCTGACCAATGTCGGGCCGAATCTGGGGCAGGCCTACATCATCGACTCCTTTATGGTGGTGGTGTTTGGTGGCGTTGGAAACCTTTGGGGCACGCTGGTGGCGGCATTCTCACTAGGTATCGCCAACAAATTCCTGGAGCCGGTCACCGGTGCTGTACTCGCCAGTATCTTCGTACTGGTATTTATCATCCTCTTTATTCAGAAACGTCCTAAGGGCTTGTTCCCGCAGAAAGGGAGGGCCGCAGAATGAATCAATTAATGCGTTTTAGTCGCCTGCACGGCGACAGTAAAGTCGCTCCATTCGTTGCCATTCTGGTGATCCTGACGGTACTGGCCTCCGCGGGCAATCTGTTGATGCCGCAGGATTCGGTGTTCTACGTCAGCACCTACACCATCACCTTGCTGGGCAAATATCTGTGTTACGCAATGCTGGCATTGGCCGTAGATGTGATCTGGGGATATTGCGGCATTCTGAGTCTGGGACACGGTGCATTTTTCGCGCTGGGTGGATACGCCATGGGCATGTATCTGATGCGTCAGATCGGTGATCGGGGTGTCTACGGTAATCCTGAACTACCGGACTTTATGGTGTTCCTCAACTGGACGGAACTGCCGTGGTTCTGGTCGGGTATGGATCAGTTCTGGTTCGCCATGTTGATGGTGCTGCTGGTGCCGGGTGTACTGGCCTTTGTATTCGGTTGGCTGGCGTTCCGTTCCCGTGTGACCGGGGTGTATCTGTCGATCATGACACAGGCGCTGACCTATGCATTGCTGCTGGCGTTCTTCCGTAACGAGATGGGGTTTGGTGGCAACAACGGTCTGACCGACTTCAAAGACATCCTTGGATTTGATCTGCAATCGGATAACACCCGGGTGGCGCTGTTTGCGATTACCGCACTCTTGCTGGCGGTGATCTTTGTTATCAGTCACAAGATTCTGCAATCCCGTCTTGGCAAGGTGATTGTCGCTATCCGCGATGGTGAGAGCCGTGCCCGTTTTCTGGGCTATCGCACGGAACGTTACAAGGTCTGGTTGTTTGTCTATTCCGCTGCGATTGCTGCCATTGCCGGTGCGCTTTACGTACCGCAGGTGGGCATTATCAATCCGGGTGAATTCTCTCCGCTGAACTCGATTGAGATCGTGATCTGGGTTGCGGTGGGCGGACGTGGCACGCTGATCGGTGCGATTGTCGGTGCCTTACTGGTGAACTACGCCAAGACCAAGTTCACCGCCATTATGCCGGACGGTTGGTTGTTTGCGCTGGGTGCGTTGTTTGTGCTGGTCACGCTGTTCCTGCCGCAAGGTTTGGTGGGGCTGTTTAAGAAGCTGACGCAGAAAAAGGCAGCGGTCGCAGAGCAATCATCGGGCATTGCTGAGGAGGGCAAAGCATGAACACGCTGAATAATATTCGTGAGGTCATGCGCCGTGATCGGGTGTGGTCCTATCTGGAAGATGACCAGCCCGCGGTGGATGTCTCCCACAACGTCATTTTGTATGTGGAAGGTCTGAATCTGAGCTTTGATGGGTTTAAAGCCCTCAATGACCTGAATCTGTATGTGAATGATGGCGAGCTGCGTTGCCTGATCGGTGCCAACGGCGCGGGTAAAACCACGCTGATGGATGTGATCACCGGTAAGACGCCGTGTGATTCCGGCACCGTGTATTTCGGTCAGAGTATCAACTTGTTGCAACACGACGAGGCGGATATCGCGCAGCTGGGTATTGGACGCAAGTTCCAGAAACCCACCGTGTTCGAAGCGCATTCCGTGTTCGACAATCTTGAACTGTCGCTGAAACAGCACAAAGCGGTCTTACCGATCCTGTTTGCAAAACTGAGCCCCAGCGAGATCGATCTGATCGATCATGTTTTGGGCGTGATTGGACTGAAAGAGCAGCGCTTCATGCAAGCCGGTGCGTTATCCCACGGCCAGAAACAGTGGCTGGAGATCGGTATGTTGCTGGTCGCCGAGCCGCGTTTACTGCTGATCGATGAACCGGTTGCAGGGATGACAGCACAGGAAACGGACCGTACCGCTGAGTTGCTGACCTCGCTGGCGGGTGAGCACACGGTGATTGTGGTGGAACACGATATGGAATTTGTACGCAGTATCGCCCGTACCGTGACTGTGCTGCATCAGGGTCATGTGCTGGCAGAGGGTACTATGGATCAGGTGCAGAACAACCCTGATGTGATCGAAGTGTATCTGGGAGAAGCGCCATGATCTCTATTTCCAACCTCAACCAGCGTTACGGCGGCACGCAGATTCTGTGGGATCTGAATCTGGATATTAAACCCGGCTCCTGCACCTGCATTATGGGTCGCAACGGGGTGGGTAAAACCACTTTGCTGAAATGTCTGATGGGCTTGTTGCCGGTGCAAAGTGGCGACATCTTGCTGAACGACGAGCCGTTGCAGAACAAACCGGCTGAGTATCGTGCCCCTGCCGGTATCGGCTATGTACCGCAGGGACGGGATATCTTCCCCATGCTGACGGTCGAGGAAAATCTGCGGATTGGCTTGCCGATTCGAAAAGACAAAGCGAAAGAGGTTCCCGAGAAGATCTTCGAACTCTTTCCCGTATTAAAAGAGATGCTGCACCGGCGCGGGGGTGACCTGTCCGGTGGTCAGCAGCAACAGCTGGCGATTGGTCGTGCTCTGGTGCTGGAGCCTAAAGTGCTGATTCTGGATGAACCCAACGAAGGGATTCAGCCCAACATCGTGCAACAGATTGGCGATGTGATCCTCAAGCTCAATCAGGAAGAGGGGCTGACGGTGATTCTGGTGGAGCAGAAGCTGGGCTTTGCCCGTCGGGTGGGTAAAGAGTTCCGCCTGATGGAGAAAGGCCGCGTGGTTGCCAGCGACCAGATGGCGAATCTGAGTGAAGAGCTGATCCGTCAGTATCTGGCGGTATAGCGGGCTGCGTATGAACAATCGAGCGGTGATCACATCTGATCAGGAATCCCAAAGCACAGCGGGGTGCTGGCAGGCAGAGCTATCGCTGGGACTGGCAAAAACGGTGCGTGGTACGGTGCTGAAAACGTGCAGGCACCGGGGACCTTTGTACGTGCAGAAAGCGTTTTACCCGGAAGGGCGTGAGCTGGCGCATCTGTATCTGTTGCATCCCCCCGGGGGCATGGTCTCCGGTGATGATCTGCAGATTAGTGTGACGGTGGCTGACGGTGCACATGCGCTGATTACCACACCCGGTGCGGGGCGAGTCTATCGGGCGCGCCCGGATCGAACCTTACAGCAGCAGGGGATCAACCTTCAGCTGCACCCGAACAGCACCCTGGAATGGCTGCCGCTGGAAAACATTATCTATCCCGGTGCTTATACCCGCCTGAATATGGATGTGCATCTGGCGGAAGAGAGCCACTTCATTGGCTGGGAAATTACCTGTTTGGGTCTGAAAGCCAGTGGGCAACCGTTTGACTCCGGTGAGATGGATCAGCGTTTACAGATCTTCCGCAAAGGGCGGCTCAAGGTGCGGGAAAACCTGCGGTTGGAAGAGCAGCAAACGGTTGCGAACGCGACGGCGGGCTTGGCCGGTCATAGTGTGAATGCGCTGTTAGTGGCGGGTCCGTTTGATGATGCTGAGAGTGTTGAGGTGTTGCTGGATGGGGTGCGAGCCGAATGTGATGGAATCAGACGTCCGGCGCTGGCAGCGGTCAGTCTGAACGCTGAATTTTTGCAGGTTCGGTATCTCGGCGATTGCTCCGAAGAAGCGCGTTTGTTGTTTACCCGCTGCTGGCACCGGATACGTCCCGAACTGTTGCAGCGGTCTGGCTGTGAGCCGCGTATCTGGGCGACCTGAAATACCTAATTTGAACCGACACCGCAGCGCTAGCGAGCGAAAGAGGTGAGTGATGGAACTGTTACCAAGAGAGAAAGACAAGCTGTTGGTGTTTACCGCCGCACTGTTGGCGGAGCGCCGCTTAAACCGTGGCCTGAAACTGAATTATCCCGAAGCGATGGCCTTTATCACCATGGAGATCATCGAAGGTGCCCGTGACGGTAAAACCGTAGCTGAGTTGATGAGCTTTGGTAAAAACCTGCTTAACGCCGATCAGGTGATGGACGGGGTACCCGAGCTGATTCACGAGGTGCAGGTGGAAGCGACCTTCCCTGACGGCACCAAGTTGGTCACGGTGCATAACCCGATCAACTGATCCGCCCGTGCATGGGTGTGTGGGAATTAAGGAGACAAGCAATGATTCCAGGTGAAATACAGGCCGCAGAGGGCCGTATCGAACTGAACGTGGGCCGTAAAACGCTCACCTTGCGGGTGGAAAACAGCGGTGATCGTCCGGTTCAAGTGGGCTCGCATTATCACTTTTACGAGGTGAATCCATCCCTCAATTTTGAACGTGAGCAAACCAAGGGTTACCGCCTGAATATTGCCTCGGGCACGGCCGTTCGGTTTGAACCCGGTCAGGGCCGTGAGGTTGAGCTGGTGGAGTATGCGGGCACGAAGACTATCTATGGCTTTCGTGGTGATGTGATGGGTTCGTTGGTGGCGGAGGATTCAGCATGAGCAGTATGGATCGCAGCAGTTACGCGCAGATGTTTGGCCCAACGACTGGCGACCGTGTGCGTTTGGGAGATACCGATATCTGGATTCAGGTGGAAAAGGATTTCACCGAGTACGGCGATGAGGTGAAGTTTGGTGGCGGTAAAGTGATCCGTGACGGCATGGGGCAGAGTCAGGTCACCAATGATGTAGCGGTGGATCTGGTGATCACCAATGCGCTGATCCTTGATCACTGGGGCATTGTGAAAGCCGATATCGGAGTGAAAGCAGGCCGTATCTATAAAGTCGGTAAAGCGGGCAATCCTGATGTGCAGGACAACGTTGATATTGTGATCGGTCCCGGCACCGAAGTGATTGCGGGGGAAGGATCGATTATCACCGCGGGTGGTATCGATGCCCATATCCACTTTATCTGCCCGCAGCAGATTGAAGAAGCGCTGATGTCGGGTGTGACCACCATGATTGGTGGTGGCACCGGTCCAGCCACCGGCACGAATGCAACAACCTGTACGCCGGGTCCGTGGAATATGGGCAAAATGCTTCAGGCGACTGACAGCATGCCGATGAATCTGGGCTTTTTAGGTAAGGGTAATGCCAGCTTGCCTGAGGCATTGGAAGAACAGTTAGAAGCCGGTGCCTGCGGCCTGAAGCTGCACGAAGACTGGGGCACCACGCCTGCCGCGATCGATTGCTGTCTGAGTGTGGCGGAAAAATACGATGTGCAGGTGGCGATCCATACCGACACCCTGAACGAATCCGGATTTGTTGATGACACGCTGGGCGCGTTTAAAGATCGGGTGATCCATACCTATCATACGGAAGGCGCGGGCGGCGGGCATGCACCGGATATTATCCGCGCCTGCGCGCATCCGAATGTATTGCCGTCCTCGACCAATCCAACCCGTCCTTACACCCACAACACGGTGGATGAGCATCTGGATATGTTGATGGTGTGTCATCACCTCGACAGCAATATCCCGGAAGATGTGGCCTTTGCGGACTCGCGTATTCGTAAAGAAACCATCGCTGCAGAAGATATCTTCCACGATCGGGGGGCGTTTAGCATGATCTCGTCCGATTCGCAGGCGATGGGGCGAGTCGGTGAAGTGGTGACCCGTACGTGGCAAACCGCTCATAAAATGAAAACCCAGTTTGGTCTGCTGGCCGAAGATCTGGCGTTAGGCGCGGATAACTTTCGCGCCAAACGCTATATCGCCAAGTACACCATCAATCCGGCGATCACCCACGGTCTGGCCCATGAGATCGGTTCGATTGAAGCGGGCAAACTGGCTGATCTGGTGTTGTGGAAACCGGCGTTCTTTGGCGTGAAACCCACGATGATCCTGAAAGGTGGCATGATCGCCGCCGCGCAGATGGGTGATCCCAATGCGTCTATCCCCACCCCGCAACCTGTGCACTATCGCCCGATGTTTGCATCCTTTGGTCAGGCACCTGCGCATACCTGCGTCACCTTTGTATCTCAGGCCGCACTGGACAATAACATTGGCGAATCTCTGGGGCTTAAACGTCGTTTATCCGCCTGCAAAAATACCCGCAATATCAGTAAAGCAGACATGATTCTGAACGACTGGATGCCGGATATCACGGTTGATCCGCAAACCTATGAAGTGCGCGCAGACGGTGAATTGCTGTCCTGCGAACCCGCTGAGAGGTTGCCGTTGGCGCAGCTCTATACCTTGTTTTGAAACCTGTAGAGACGTTGAAAGAGGAAGAACAATGTTAGAAATCTATGAGCGTCTGGGTACTCACTGCCATCACGCCGCCGATGCGGTGGTGGTACTCAGCCATGAGCAGCGAGATCGGGGGCGTTTACGTCTCACCAGTGAAACAGGTGAAGAGGTCCGTGTCTTTCTGGAGCGTGGCAAACCACTGTTGGTGGGTGAGTTCCTGAAAACCCAGTGTGGTCGTTACGTCAAAGTGGAAGGTGCGGTGGAAACCGTTGCCCATGCGACCTGTGACGACTGGCATACCTTTGCCCGTGCTTGTTATCACCTGGGCAATCGCCACGTGAAAATTGAAGTGGGTGAGCGTTGGTTACGTATCAAGCCTGACCATGTGCTGGAAGAGATGCTGGTACTGCTGGGGTTGGTGGTGAGTCATGAAGAGCAGGTGTTTGTCCCAGAATCCGGAGCCTACAGTCATGGACATCACCACCACTGATCATGCCCTGCTGCGGTTGCTGCAACTGAGCAGTGTGAGTTTGCCGGTGGGAGGTTATGCCTTCTCGCAAGGGTTGGAATACGTCATCGATACCGGATGGATTCGGAATCAGGCGCAGGTCGAAGGCTGGCTGGAGACGCAGTTGCTGCATTCAGTGGCTCAGGTGGATCTGCCGCTGTTACGTCTGATGATGGCGGCTGCCGCCGAGCAGGATTTTCAGGCATTGCAGCGGTTGAATGATCTGGCATTGGCCTGCCGCGAAACTAAAGAACTGCGACTCACTGATACCGCGATGGGTGAAGCGCTGGGGCGCTTGATGACCAGTCTGGAGATCCCGCTGCCTTTTGCGCGCGGTGAAGCGGTGAGTTTTATCACCCTGTTTGCGGTGGCTGCGGTTCATTGGCAGATCAACTATCAAACTGCGGCACTGGGCTTTAGCTGGTCATGGTTGGAAAACCAGGTGGCAGCCGCGACCAAGCTGGTCCCACTAGGGCAGACACAAGCGCAGCTTTTACTCGGTGAGTTACAACCCGTTTTAACCCGTGCACTGCAAGCGGCTGAATCCCTGACAGAAGATCAGATTGGTGCCGGTTTGCCCGCACTGGCCATCGCCAGTGCGTTACACGAACAACAATATTCACGATTATTCAGATCCTGAAGAGGTCTTGTTATGCAGAAATCTAAACAAACATTGCGCGTTGGTGTGGGCGGCCCGGTAGGGTCCGGCAAAACCGCACTGTTGCGTTCCTTGTGTGCCGCGTTGCGCGAACATTATGAAATTGCCGTGGTGACCAACGATATCTATACACAGGAAGATGCCAAGTTCCTCACTCATCACGAAGCGTTGAGTGAGGACCGAATTATCGGTGTGGAAACCGGCGGTTGTCCACATACGGCCATTCGTGAAGATGCGTCGATGAATCTGGCGGCGATTGATCAGCTGGTCGCGCGTCATGGCGAGCTGGATGTGGTGTTTGTCGAGAGCGGTGGTGATAATCTCAGTGCGACGTTTAGTCCGGAGCTGTCTGACCTGACGATTTATGTGATCGACGTATCCGCGGGCGACAAAATTCCACGCAAAGGCGGGCCGGGAATCACCAAGTCTGATCTGCTGATCATCAACAAAACCGATCTGGCACCGCTGGTCGGTGCTTCGCTGGAGGTGATGGATGTGGATGCGCGTCGGATGCGCGGGGAACGTCCGTTTGTATTCTCCAACCTGAAACAGGCACAAGGCTTGGATGACATTATTAACTTTATCATCGCTGAAGGTATGTTGGACGCAAAACAGATTCCACCGGCAAAAGCGGTTGTTTAAGCACTGAATTAAAGAGATAGAGGAAGTAAGGCTATGAATAACAAATTGATCTCCAAAGGGCTGGTGGCTGCGCTGGTAGGTTCACTGTCGGTGCCGGCATTTGCGCATACAGGGGGCGATAGCGCGGGGCTGGTTCAGGGTTTTCTGCATCCGTTTACCGGGCTGGACCATCTGTTGATGATGCTAGCGGTCGGTCTGATTGCTGTGCGTATGGGCGGTAAACATCTGCGTGTACTGCCCGCTGTGTTTGGGGGCAGTCTGCTGGCGGGCGCGGTGCTGGGGATGAGCGGTTTCACTCTGGCGTTTGTGGAGCAGGGCATTCTGCTGTCGGTGGTGGTGTTGGGTTTGATGTTATCTGCGGTATTCAAATTTAATCTGGCGATCAGTTCGGTGCTAGTCGCCAGTTTTGCGCTGTTACATGGTGGTGCCATGGGTGCTGAAAGTGCCGGTGCGATGCTCACGACGGTTGCGGGCATACTGATGGCGAGTGGACTGATTCAACTGGTCGGTGCCGGATTGGGTAAGGTGATGCTGAACTATCGGTTTGATCGGTTATTGCGCACCTCGGGTGGCATCATTGCACTGCTGGGTGTTGTTATGAGCATGGCTTAAGTTTCATCTCATACATTGATCGTTATTTGAGGCCCTGCTGTTATAGAAAAAGCCTATGACTGTAGGGCCTTCTCCTGATCATCATCTCGTCTAGCGTTATCCGCTTTTTCTGTCACATCGTTAGTTAAAACATATCTTTAGGCTGTTCACGAAGGCATGCGGGAAAGAGATAAAGGCTATTCACCTTCTCTGTTGTGGGGCCGTTCTCACGCTGCCGGAACCCTATAAATTAAGGAACCTATCGCGGGCTATCAGGCTTGTGTTGTCACTCAATACACCCGATGTAGGGCAGCTTTTAAGCTGCCGGTCGGATGAATCCGACCCTACAAGTTATGGAATCTGTCGCGGGCTATCAGGCTTGTGTCGACACTCAATACACCCGATGTAGGGCAGTTTTTAAGCTGCCGGTCAGATGAATCCGACCCCACAAGTTATGGAATCTGTCGCGGGCTATCAGGCTTGTGTCGTCACTCAATACACCCGATGTAGGGCAGCTTTTAAGCTGCCGGTCGGATGAATCCGACCCTACAAGTTACGGAATCCGTCGCGGGCTATCAGGCTTGTGTTGTCACTCAATACACCCGATGTAGGGCAGCTTTTAA
>NZ_JBFGYC010000037.1:0-14900 GCF_041587635.1 Pontibacterium sp.
CAGCTTGGAATCTTTCTTTGAGATACTGAACTTATTAGATCTGTGGGTTGATTCATTTCTTGAGAATAAAGATAACTTGGACTCACAGCATAGTGATCCGTTTGTTTAAGTGTGAAATAGCTGCCTGAGAGTGTCTTGGTGAACATTGCATGTTTTTCACAAAACAATACTTGTAACAGTAATGAAGAAGGACAGTTGCTGGTTGATGAGGCGATCGAGCTCATCGTGTTGCCCGCAGCTAAAAAGCGACCATTCAACGTTGTCTGATTAGCGATCTTAACCCGCCTGCCGTGAAACGTGCGCTCAGTCTTTTACGTGAAAACCGCAATTTTATTCCGCTTTTCACGTCGGCATTGGCCCGTTCAAGAACCGACTGGTTGTACGGCATGAATATGACCCGTTCGTATACGCTACAAGGTCAGAAAGCCGGATATAACGGCGTGCGGTCTGTAGGGCGGGTGCAACCCCCTGTGTTGGGATTAGTCGTGCGTTAGGATCGGGAAATCGAAGCATTCCAGCCCAAACCTGATATGACTGCACATTGGGAGTCACAGCTAGATGCGATTTGCCAGAAACACGCAAGCTATCAAAGTTTTATGTCTCCGCTGTTGGGGCGTTTGAATGAGCTGATCGCTCAGGCGGTGACGGTTGTCCCCTCCAGTTTGCAGGGGTTGCCATCAAAACCGGTTAAGCGTCGACGTAAGCGTTCCGCGGGTACAGGTACGCGTAGTCGTAAAGCTACATCGAGCAAGCGTAAGCAGTCGGCTTGAGATCTGAGTAGAAATAGACTCATTTGTCGCAGTGTTGTTTGGGGAGGCGTCCTTGTTTACGCAAGCGCCGCCGGGTGGCCCCGTGATAATAGCGTTGCACGGCCGGATAAATGACAGGCAGCTGTAGTAGCCACGCTAAGGGTTTAAAAAGGGTTGTGTGTGACCAGAGGCGGATAAATGCGTCCAACCCTTTGATGACCTGATAATCCTGATTAACCAGATGAAGCTCCAGCATGGCATCCATCGGTTGAATGTTGTGTTGCTGCAGCCAGTCCTCCTGACCGGTGATATCAAACCAGTGAATGGCCGGATCCTTACACACCCGTTTGAACTGTGCCATCTGGCGCAAACAGATCGGACATAATCCGTCATATAAAACCCACAATTCTTCGTTCTCGTTGGAGTGCTTCATGTCTCAACTCTTAAAAGATGCCTACGATCAGGTCTACCTGCAGCGCTTGGCTGACTGTTGTTCACAAGCCTATCCGGCGTTTCCGGCTGAGCATTTTTTGCAGTTGGTGTTTGATGAGCAGTGGGCATCACGTGAGCTTAAAGCGCGGAGCCAACACATTCGTCACTGTCTGCATTCAGCGTTGCAGCAGCCTTATGAAAAAGCGATTACAGTGCTGATGGACGTTGCGCCGGAGTTCAGTGGTTATGAGGCGCTGTTTTTTCCGGACTACGTGGAAGCGTATGGCCAGCAGCACTGGGACATTTCCATGGAGGCTATGCAATGGTTGACCCGATTTTCCAGTGCCGAGTTCGCGGTACGGCCATTTATTATGGCCCAGCCTGAGAAAATGATGGCGCAAATGCTGTGTTGGAGCGAACACGAGAACCATCATGTCCGGCGTCTTGCCAGTGAAGGCTGTCGCCCAAGACTGCCCTGGGGGCAGGCATTACCGGAGTTTAAGCGTGATCCGGCACCGATCTTACCCATTCTGGATAACTTGCGGCACGATGACAGTGACTACGTGCGGCGCAGTGTGGCGAATAATCTGAACGATATTGCGAAAGATAATCCCGCCGTGATGATTAGTTGGGCGCAGCGATATTTTAATCAGAGCCCATTGAGTGATTGGATCATCAAGCACGGTAGCCGAACACTGTTGAAACAAGCGCATCCGGATGTGATGGCACTGTTTGGTTATCACCCGGCTGAAGATATCGCCGTTGCTAAATTGCAGCTGGAACGTGAGTCTCTGCACATCGGTGATGAGCTTCTTTTTAGTTTTGAGCTGGGGGCGTTGCAGGGAGAATTGGGTCAACTGCGAATTGAATACGCGGTGGACTATATGAAAGCGAACGGGCGGCAAAACCGTAAGGTGTTCAAAATTACAGAAGGTGAGTTTGACGAGACGCGCAAAGCGTTTAGTCGTCGCCAGAGCTTTCGTCAGATGACGACCCGTAAGCACTATCCCGGCGAACACCGACTGACAATTTTGGTGAATGGCGCGGAAAAAGCGAGTTTAGGGTTTCAGTTGCTGTTTTAAAGTTTATACCGTTATCTTGCGGTGTCTTATGCTGTCTTGGTCGTGTGCCGGTAATCAAGGGTGACAGAAAGGGGGCTGCTCAGTCGCTAAACAGGGTGTGATGGTCTATAAAAACCTTACTTATTTTGCTGGTACTGTCATTTATAGCTGTTACGGTGGTAATTCAGGTGTCATTCAGCGGCTTGGCGTCAGGGTGTGGCAGCACAATTAGGAGGTAACGCGTTATGGGTCTATTAGATGGTTTGCTGGGTAATGCCAGCGATGTTGATATCGATGAGCTGAAAGAAGAGCTGGAACCGGTCCTTTACGAGGGCGAAGAGATTCGTTTGGCTTTTAAAGTGATCCGCGATAAGTACATATTTACAGAATCTCGACTGATCCTGATCGATATTCAGGGGATGACGGGTAAGAAGCGGGAATATCTGACGATCCCGTATAAGTCGATTGTGCGTTTCTCAGTTGAAACATCCGGCCATTTTGATATGGATTCTGAGCTGAAAATCTGGCTATCAGGTATGTCTGAGCCAATGGTTAAAGAGTTCAAAGGTGGCGATAACATTACTAACGTACAAAAGGCGTTGGCTGCGGGTATGTTTGGTAAGGCCTAAACTTATAGGCGTACATATAGTGTAGGTAAAGCGTGGAACCGTACGAGATTGGCGGGTGGTGTCTGATCTGAATCAGTCGCTAATCAGTCTTTGCCAGAGATCATCTGGCTGAGCCATTCATGGAGGGAGAGGCAGTGTTAAAGCAGGTATTGGTTTATTCTGATTCATTAACGTGGGGGATCATACCGGGAACCCGTGAGCGGCTGGATTTTGATCAGCGTTGGCCAGGTGTTCTGGAAAACGGTCTGATATTGGATGAGCACCATGTTCGTGTGGTAGAAGATTGTCTGAATGGCCGTCGTACGGTGTGGGATGATCCGTTTAAGCCCGGTCGTAATGGTATTGAGGGTTTGGCGCAGGCCGTTGAGATGCACTCTCCGCTGGCGTTAGTGATTATCATGCTGGGCAATAATGATTTTCAGTCCATGCACCCTCATACCGCATGGCATGCGGCACAAGGGGTGGGGGCTTTGATCAATGAGGTAAGAACCGCACCAATTGAGCCGGGTATGCCAGCGCCACCTATTCTGGTGGTGTGTCCGCCTGTAATTCAGGCGCCCAAAGGCCCTATTGCCGATAAGTTTGTCGGTGCAGAAGAGAAAGCAGCAGGGTTGGCGTTGGAAATGCGCAAGGTGGCCGCAGCGGAAGGTTGTCATTTCTTTGATGCGGGTACGGTAACAAAAACCAGCGCGGTGGACGGTGTGCATCTGGATGCTGAGCAGCACTTTGCCTTGGGTCGGGCGCTGATTGATGTCATCGATAAGATACTGGATCGTGACTTCTGATCCGATCAATGTGATTAGATACTGGGCCGGAGCGATTATTGTTCGGTTCGTTTTGAGCTTCTCGTAGCGATTGCTGGATGCACATTGTTACGGGGAGTTTTAATCTTCAATAGTTACTGTAGCAGGGACGCTGGATGTTTAAATCTGCCTTTATACTGGTCGTTGTGGCCAGTCTGTCGATGTCCGCTTTAGCGGCAAAGAAATCTGATCCAACCGTATATAGCGTTAAATGGAAGGAGCGCTCGGGCCGAATTTCGCATCAGTCGGTGTGCTACAACTATGATGAAGGCAGTATCCCTTACCGTCGTTGCCGTGTTCAGGCACAAAAACACTTTGTGCAACAGTGCCGGCATTTCACTGCAAAGTATGAAAAGACGAAAGCGCCTTACAACAAGTCATTCCGGAAAAAGCGGGATAAGTTCTGTTATTCAGCAGACCGCTATTATCCATTCTAGCGGTCTGTCATGGTGTGTATCGAGGTTGTCTCTCAGCGAGGACGGCTTGCCGGTTGCATGTCGGACATCCAGGGGTGGTCTTCCAGCATGCTCAGCAGATGGTCGATGAACAGGCGCACTTTTGGGCTGAGGTGGCGGCGGCTCGGGTAAAGCGCATGGACCTCTGTACCGGGTAAGTGATATTCCCCCAGCACTTGTATCAAATCACCGCGTTCCACTTCGCCGCGACAAAATGCTCGGGGCAGGCGGGCAATGCCAAGCCCCTGTACGGCCATGTCGCGCATGAACATCAGGTTGTTGGCTTTCAGGCGAGCATTGATCGTCACGGGCGCACCATTATTCCAATTATCAAAGGCCCAGTTCAGGCTATTAGACAGGCGGCCCAGGCAGCTGTGCTTGGACAGTTCTCCCGGTGAATTGGGTGTGCCGTGTGTTTTGATGTATTCCGGTGATGCGTAAAGTCCACCCGTGATAGAGGCAATTTTACGCGCGATCAAGCTGGAGTCATCCAGATGGCCCACGCGCAGCGCCAGATCTATTCCTTCTTCAATCAGGTCAACTACTCGCGTAGACAGCTCCAGTTCCAGCTGAATTTTCGGATAGGTGCGCATGAAGTCGGAGATGACATCGTTCATCAGGAAAATGCCCATCTCCGGCGGCATCGTAATTCGCAGGCGCCCCTGAGGTTCTGAGTGGTGAGCAGAGACCAGATCAGGCAGTTGTTCCAGTTCGTCGATCAATGGCCGGCAACGCTCAAACAGTTCCTGACCTTCGTCGGTCAGCTTCAGCTTCCGGGTTGTCCGTTGCAGCAGTCTGACGCCAAGATCGTCCTCAAGCTGTCCAATACGACGGCTGATGGTCGACTTCTGAATGCCTAAGGTTTCGGCTGCCGCGGTAAAACTGTTGGTTTCGACAACACGCAGGAAGAGACGTACATCGTTCAGATTCATAAAGCGCTGGTACCCCGGACAACTGAGATGGAGGCGGTAATTGGAATTTACACAAGGATTGTAGCGTAAAATGGAACAATCGATAGGCGAGTATGGATCAAAGGCTTTGAAGAAGCAAAGCGATGAACATTAAGATTTCAGCGGAGGGGGCGGTTCGAAAAAGCGAGATAGTGGATAAGCAGTGGGTCGATTACCACTCATCCATTTCAAGATCGTACAGGCGTTCGACTGCGTCTTTCAGGTGGAAGATCAGATCCGTGTATTTATCGGTATCGTCTTCAATATCGATATCACTCAGTCGGTCTGCGGTTTGCTCAAGGCTTTCCCCTCGACCATCCAGTCCATAATCATCCATCAGCCAGACCAGCAGACCAGTCACTTCCGCAGCGCTGTTGACCAGATCCAGGTCATCCAGATAGAGCTCACGTACCTGTTTCAACAACGCCATCAGTGGGGCGTTGTTGTCGGTCTTGACGTACAACTCCAGCAAATCACCTGCCTGAGTGATGCGATAGTCGTCATCACTCTGTGGCTGGTTATCAATCTCAGTCTGGTTCTCAAAGGACTGCAGAGAGGCCGTATCTGATTGATAGTTACGCAGGATAAACATGGGTCAGCCTTAACGCAGTTTACGGACGACGTTCATGCCATCGCGCACGGTCAGAAAGGTATTTTCAACGTTTGGATCGTCTGCGATACGGCGGTTCATCTCCACCAGTACATCATCGATCTCGGACTCCGGCTGCAGGACTTTGCCAGACCAGAGTACGTTATCCAGCACGATCATGCCGCCCGGGCGGGTTAACTCCAGCACGCGTTCGTAGTAGTTCATGTAGTTGCGCTTGTCCGCATCGATAAAACTGAAATCCAGTGGGGCCAGTTCGCCTTTGGCAGTCAGGTCATCGATGGTGTCGAGTGCGCGACCAAAAATTACGTCGATTTTATGGCCGTGCGGGCTGCGGTCATAAAACGTTTGGGCAAACTCGATCGCACGCGGGTTGGTTTCGCAGCAGATCAGTTTGCCGTCATCGGGCATGCCTTCGGCAATGGACAGGGCGGAGTAACCGGTGAACATGCCAATTTCCAGGCAGTTCTTTGGCTGTGCCAGCTGTACCAGCATCTTCAGCGTGCGGCCGACCAGGCGACCGGACAGTTTCTGGGGCCAGCCCATGTTTTTGTTGGTTTCGTCGATCAGTTCTTGTAGCAATTCCGGTTCACGGGTGGTGTTCAGGAATGCGTAATCTTCGATGGCTTCGTTAACAATGAAGTCTGACATGGGGGCTAAGGTATCTCTTTTAACATCACTTTGCTGGCCCAGACCTCGTAGGACGGTGAACCGTCAGCTGGGGTCAGGCGAAATCGACAGAGGATAATATCACTTTCCGGGCATTCGATGATAATGGCTTTTGCCTTGGCGGGCGCTTTAGCACACCCCTGTTCCGGTTTTTTACCAACACCGTACAGTGACCAGCTCAGTAGCTGCCGGTACTGAGCTTCGGTTTCGCAGGCGCTGTAGGTCCCGTCAATGACTTCGTACTGGGTCTCGGCATGCACTGCAGAGCTGAGACATAAGCTGAGCGTAAGAAGAATCGGAAGTAGTGATTTCATAAGGGATTACACAATGATATGGGGTAAAAAGCGTGACAGGTCCTGAGTAATCGGTCCGGTGTCTTCCCGTATTGAGATGCCTGCGGGTGCATCGTTCACCAGCCAGGAACCGATCAGCGTATAGTTATCGCCGAACTTGGGAAGTGGATGCCATGCTTGCAGGATATAACCTTCCTCTCCATAAGGGCCTTCACCTTGAATCAGCGTGCTACCGTTTTGATGGACGGAGATGTTAGCACCTTCGCGGGAGAATATTGGCTTGCGAACATATTTGCTCAGGTTCGCGGCGGCCGGGTCATCCTCGAAGTAGGCGGGGAGCAGGTTCGGGTGATCTGGAAACAGTTTCCACAGCTGGGGAAGCAGGGCTTTGTTGGAAATCACTGATTTCCACAAGGGCTCAAGGAAGCGGCAATGATTGCCCGAGATGTGAGCGCCGTATTTTTCTCGGTGCATAAACTCCCAGGGGTAAAGCTTAAACAGCCAGCTTATGTTGTTGTCCTTGAGATCGGTAAACCGATTGCGATCGCTCAGACCAATGTCTTCCACATAGACAAACGCGCAGCGGATGCCAGCTTGTTCAGCGCAGTCTTGTAAATATTGCACGGTGCCACGATCTTCATCGGTATCTTTGCAACACGCCAGATGCAGAGTGTGGTTGGGCATTGTGGGTTTGAGCTGGGCAAAGCGATTGATCAGCAGCTCTTGTAGTGCATTGAATTGGTCCGCACTTCGGCTGATATGACCGTTATTCACCTGATCTTCCAGCCATAACCACTGCCAGAATCCGGTTTCATAAAGGCTGGTGGGTGTATCGGCGTTGTTTTCGTAAAACTTCGCGGGCCCCTGGCCGTCGTAAGCCAGATCAATGCGGCTATAGAGGCTGGGTTCACGTTCATACCATGATGTAGCGATTTGATCCCAGAACGGTTCAGGAATGCAGAATCGGGTCATCAACTCTTCGCTACGAACGACCCGATCCACCACTTCAAGACACATCTGATGGATCTCGGCGGTGGGGTCTTCCAGATCATTTTCGATCTGTTGCAGCGAAAACTGATAATACGCGCTTTCATCCCAGTAGGGTTCGCCATGCATGGTATGAAAGTGAAAGCCAAATTCACGGGCTTTCACTTTCCAGTCGGGTCGTTCAGGGAATGGGATGCGAAGCATCTATCCACCCCAGGATGATGATGAGCGGCTGGAGATCGTTTTTCCGAATCCACCACGGCCAAGTGTACGAGAGCTGCCTTTTAAAGGTGTGAACGCTTTATTGCCGACGCTGAGTTTGCGTTTGTCTGCATCGCCGAACAGGACACCGTTAGCGCCGACCCACTTGTTATAAGAGCTGGCATTTTTGCTTTTACCGAGTGCTTTGGGGCGATCAAAGTCCAGATCATATTCATCGCTGGTTTGTTCATTTTCTCCCAGCATAAATCCGGCCATTAGCGGGTAAAAGTAACGCGTGCGTTGCTCGCAGCTGTTGTAACCAAAATCGTACTCACAGTTGGACATAGATAGATAACGCGGTGCGGTTCGGTTCCACTCGCCTAACGCTTTCTGATACGCCATTTCACAGCGCTGGAGATCTAACGGATTATCCAGTTCGCATTCACCAATGGTGCGATAGATAAACGCGTCGGTGCTGTCGCAGCCGGTGAGCATATAGCTACCACCCAGCACGATGCTGACTTTGGCCAGTTGCGCCGCTGACATGTCGGGCAGCTTGCGCATTTTATTCAGGTTTATCTGACGGGATCGTTTCATCCGTGATGCCTCCCTTAATAGGTTAGAGACGCGGCGTTAAGGATGCCGATCGCGATAGATACCGCCCCCAGTACAATCCCCGCAGGTATTTCGTTGTCCTGAATGCGCTGGCTGATCATGGGCATAAACATACGTACAACAAAAAATGCGACGATCTGGGCGATCAGTGCGACGATTGCCCAAACTGCAAAATCGACAATCGACACAGAGTTTGTCGCTGCACTTCCCAGTGCGATTGAAAAGCCGATAACTGCACCACTTAAGGCGCAGGCAGCGGCGCTATTTTGATTTTTTACCAGCGCCCATTCGTCGTAAGGGGTCACTAAGGTATAGAGAAACTTGAACAGCAATAACGCGACCAGCGACAGGCCAAAGTAGATGGCAAAGTTGGTCAGGCCAAGCAGCAAAGGTTCAAAGGCTTCCATGCAGGTCTCCTATCTATAAAGTGGGTTTAATGGGCAGACAGTGTGGCCCAGTCAAAGGATTTAATGCGGTTGTCGGCGATGTAATAGAGGGTGCAGCCCGCTTTTACCCGTTGATCCAGTGATGGGTTGATCTCAGGGCGGCCATCGGAATCCAGGTCTATCGCAATCAACGTAGCACTGTAATGTTCTTTCAGTGGGATATAGAAATCGCGCACGGATAACTCAGGCATCCCCGCTGGATACTTAATTGAGAACTGTGTCATACCCTCCGCGACACTGAGCAGCTCGCGGTGCAGGCAGCTGGATCCCGGATCCATAGCCGCTTTGACCATCAGTTCGGTGGACACTGACGGTGTACATTCGATAGTTGGGCAGTGTTCCTTCAGCAGGCGTGCCAGTGAATCATCGCGGAAAAAGGCGATGATATGCGCACCTACATTCTGCCCATACGCGTATAACCCGGCAGTGAGTGTAAAGTCATCCTGCGCGGTATCGATGATGATGGTGGAGGCATCGGACAGGCAGGCCCGGGCCATATCATGATCATCGTTGAACGCTTTGGCGCGCACAAACTCGATTTCACCCGGAAGCGGGTTTTCCATCGCACCGGTGACACATAAACAGATTTTTCGTCCCTGATTCTGCGCGGCTTCCAGCAGTAGCAGGCGTAACATATCGGGTGTGCGTTGTTCGTCCCAGCCAATGACAACAATATGGTCGCTGAGGGTGAGTTGTTTGAGGCCCATGATTCCTTTTCTCCACTGATGTGCGCTAAACGCGGCAACTTTACCTGCGGTCAGGGCAAACAGGCTTAGACCAAAGGGGATGACAAAGAAGGCAACGATCAGTTTACCTTCGGCTGTTGTTGGGGATAGATCGCCATAACCCACCGTGGAGGCGGTTACCAGCAACCAATAGAGGAAGTCACTGCCGGTGAGTCCTTGTTCTCCGGCGGCGGTTAACATGCCCCAGCTGACTGCAATATACAGCAGTACCAGTAGCATCATGGCTTGCCAGTTCATCTGTTTGAAGTGGCGATTGAGCACTTTGCGAACGTATTTAAACAGCAGCACAGCAGGCGAATTTCCTTACTCGGTGAAACACAAATCATACTGTGCTTCCGCAGGGGCTTCTAGTGGTGATCCGGTGGTATTGGTCGTTGCGCGGGGTCTTTAGGGGGGATCACCGATGACCCGGATGAGATCACCGGTTAAGGTCAAAGTTAAAATAGTTGTCGAAACGCGTCCGCGGTCATAATTGGGCGGGCCATCGATGTTGCTATTGTTGCGGCTTGTTGGATCAGCGTGGCATTGCTGACTGCCTGATCGCCATTCATATCGTGCAAGTTGTTCTCAAAACCGACTCGAATGTCACCGCCCAGTGCGATAGCGGTGGCCGCACAGCGGTGTTCCTGCTGACCGAATGCACAGACTGCCCAGCGCGTATCATCCTGCAGGGCTGAGAGCATTGGAATCAGATCTGTGGGTTTTGATTGTTGGGTTTTGCTATAACGCCCCAGAACGAACAAAAGGTGGTGTTTATCGTTCGGCAGAATGCCTTCCTCTTTGAGCTGGTGATAACGTGAGACATCGTCAGCCGAGTAGAGAATGTACTGGGCGATGATGCCCTGGTTATGCACCCAGTCAAAAAACGCGCCACCACGCTGCATGTCGGCAATGCTATTGCTTGGAATCAGTTCTTGTATCGCAAAAGACGCGGCTTCGGGTCTTAACTCCCGAATGAGTTGAATCTGTTGCTCGGGGCTGAACTGGCCAACCGCTTCTGTGGTGAGCTGGATGACCACATCGTTGTTTAATTCTCGTCGTACAGCATCCATGAATACGCGATTAATGGCCGGGTCCAGTGTGTGTTTGCCCGCGGAGTCTCTCGCATGAAGATGAACGACCGCGGCGCCAGCAGAAACGGCCGCCCGCGTTTCAAGTGCAGCCGTGTCCGGTGTAATAGGAAGGCGAGGGTGATCGGATGGCTTACGGCGCGCCCCATTGGGAGCCACAATCAATGCGACAGCAGTCTTGGTCATGTCCTGTATTCTCCGGTTATGCCTGAAGCTTTTTGAAACTGGTGTTCACGGCGATCTCCAGCTTGTCGACCAGTTCGTCGATCTGAGTATCGTTAATGATAAACGGCGGTGCCAGCAGAATGTGGTGGCCATCGCGACCGTTGATGGTGCCCGACATGGGGTAACACATCAGCCCTTTGGCCATCGCTTCCGCTTTGATTGCGGTATGAATAGACGATTCGACAGGCAGCGGTTGTTTGCTGTCTCTGTCTGCAACCAGTTCGATACCAGCAAACAGTCCCCGGCCTCTGATATCGCCAATGTATGGGTGATCTGCAAATGTGTGGTGAAGCCGGTTAAACAGCTTGGTGCTCATTTGCTTTACGTTATTCAGCAGTTGATCATCCTGAATCGTCTGCTGTACGGCCAGAGCCGCAGCGCACGCAACAGGGTGACCCATGTAGGTATGACCGTGTTGGAAAAAACCACTGCCCGATGAAATTGCATCAAAGATCCTTTGCTGGACCATGACTGCCCCGATGGGCTGGTATCCTGCACCGAGGCCTTTTGCCAATGTGATCAGGTCTGGCTCAATGCCGTCCTGTTCGCAGGCAAACAGCGTACCGGTACGCCCCATGCCGCACATCACCTCATCCAGAATCAGCAGAATGCCATATTGATCACAAATTTCGCGGATGCGTTTCAGATAACCCGTCACTGCGGGTACCGCACCGGCGGTCGCGCCGACAACCGGTTCTGCGACAAAGGCCGCTACGTTTTCCGGCCCTAGCTCCAGCAGTTTTTCTTCCAACTGGTTAGCCATACGCTGGCCGTATTCGAACTCACTTTCATTGGGGTGTTGGCCCCGGTAGGCGTAACACGGATCAATGTAGTGAGCGTCAGTCATGATGGCGGCAAAGGGCTCGCGGCGCCATTGATTCCCACCCACGCCTAGTGCACCCAGTGTATTGCCGTGGTAACTCTGACGGCGAGTGATGTAGAGGTGGCGAGAGGGCTCTCCAATCTCCAGAAAATACTGACGAGCCATCTTGAGTGCGGCTTCGACGGATTCGGAACCGCCGGACGTAAAATAGACTTTGTTCAACGTGCCTGGGGCGTTTGTCGCTAGAAAATCAGCCAGCTGCTCTGCCGGTTCTGATGTAAAAAAGCCTGTATGAGCAAAAGTCATGTCCTGAACTTGCTTCTGAACAGCCTCAATGACCCGAGGGTGACCATAACCAAGACTGGTAACCGCTGCGCCGCAGCAGCCATCCAGATACTGATTGCCATTCTGATCTGTTAAATAGATACCATGACCCCCACTTGCTGTTGGGAGGTTAGCGTGGCAATGACGGTGGAATACGTGTGACATATCGGGCCTGACTGAGTATGGAATAGGTATTGGACTGTGCGTGTATTAAAGAAGGCTTCGCTTATTTCAACAAACGACTTATTATCGTGGGGTATGAGTTTTTGGAATGTCTTTGCGAGAGTCTGAATGCGACGTTTTTTACCCCCGTTGAACTCCCTGAAAGCGTTTGAAGCGGCCGCGCGTCACCTGAGTGTGACAACGGCAGCCGAAGAGCTTTGTGTGACGCAAGGCGCGGTGAGTAAGCAGATTCGTCAACTGGAAAGTCGTTTGGGGGTCGGTTTGTTCGAGCGGCGGGCGAACGGGATTTTACTGACTGCCGCCGGACAGCAGTATCTCCCCTTTGTCACCGCGGCACTGGATTCGCTTGATAGCGCGACCGAGCAGTTGCAGCGGGGGACTCGGCGGCGAGAACGGTTGCTGCTGAGTGTGACGCCTTCTTTTACCAGTAGCTGGCTGATCTCCAGAATTCATGACTTTGAGCAGCAATACCCACATCTGCAGGTCGATTTGATTTCCGGAGACGGTAAGCCTGATTTTGCGGGGACGGAGATTGATTTGGCGATCCGCTGCCTGCTACCGGTAAAAGCCGGTCAGTATCACCGGGTGCTGGTTAATGAGCGATTGCTGCTGGTGGCGTCGCCTGACGTGCTTGAGATGAAGTCGATGCAACAGCCATTGGATCTGTTGCAGCACCGTTTGTTAACCCAAGTCACGCGGCCTGGAATGTGGGATGAGTTTTTACAGCAGCTTGGGTTGGAAGCAACACATGCAACATATGGTGCTGGATTTGAACATTTCTTTATGTCCATTAAAGCAGCAGAAGAGGGGTTAGGGCTGGGGTTGATTCCAGACTTTCTGGCGCAGGAATCGATCAGTAAAGGACGGTTGGTTAACCCACTCGGGTTGAGTGTCATGAGCGGCTTTGCTTACTACCTTTTCTGTCCGGGCTATAAGGCCGAGTTACTTAAAGTGATTCAGTTTAGGGATTGGCTGGCGCAAGAGCTGTTATCTGCACCTTTATAAGGTAGAAAAAACACCCCGCCTGAGACGGGGTGGAAGTGTTTCCGGATATGACTAACGAAGAAACTTCCGGGCTGTTTCAGGTCATGCCTGTCCTGCACCCGTTGTTCTCTCAGAAAGTAGAGTGATATATCGGTAACTTGGGTTTTTGATGCTATCAAACAAATCTGTAAATTACAAAATGGAATATAGATATTCTTTAGGATTATATGTGGTGCGACTTCCGGTGGGTGGGTTGGGCGCGCCAAATTACGTACAATAGCCTGAAATTATTCGTATTTTGGAGAACGTTCACGTGGAAGTGGAACTCAAATTACTCTACGTTTTTCTGGCAACCGGCTTGGTATCGATGTCTGCAGCGTTGAGTGCAGGTGCGCTCAATAAATTAGCTGATGAAGATAAACCGTCATTTATGCAGACGCGTAATGGCGCGGTCAGTGTGATCATGGTGGGTAACCTCTCGGCATTGACCTTGCTGTTTTCAATGGCATTTGGTTTCCAGAAGTTTGAATGGTGGATTCCGCTGAGCTGCATGTTTATCTCGTTCCCTGTGATGCATGTTGTGCTGTTTCAGCGTCTGTTTGGTGACCGGAAAAACCTGTTGATCATGACGCCGCTTGTCATAGCGTCAACCGTGACACTCTATTACTACTGGTAACCCGATTGATGGACCTGCCCCAGCTGTTTAGTACACCACTTGATCCGGTCAGCCTTCTACTTGGATTTTCCTCTGGATCTCTAATCATTGGCGGTGTCATCTGGGGCAGGTTGAAAGCGCGCACTGCGGAGCTTACTCAGCAAACGCAGAAGCTCATGGACGCTGAGATTCAGCTTAATGCTCAGACTGAACAGCTGGCGATACAGCAGGTACAAGTGCAGGAGCAGGAAGTTGCTCATGCCCGGCTTGAAGAGCGTTTGACGACGCTGGGGCCGCTGCAAAATCAGGTTCAGCAGCTCAATGAAGAACTGACGCTGGCGCGTGAAGAGGTCGTTATTCGCAGTCAGGACTTTGCAGAGCTGGAGACGCGATTAGAAGAACGTTCTGCTCAACTTGACCTCTTGCGTCAGAATGCCAAAGAGCTGGCCGCGTTGGCTGAAAAACGTCAGCAGGATCTGAGTGCCCGTAGCAATGCCTTTGCTGAACTGAAAACCCGTCTTGATGCAGAGCGTCAGGCTCATACGGATAAGTTGCAGACACTGGAAGAAGCACGTGATCAGCTGAAAACTGAGTTTCAGAACCTGGCGAATAAGATCTTTGAAGAGAAATCTGCGAAGTTCAGCCAGACCAATCAGGAAGGATTGGGACATATCCTCAATCCATTGCGCCAGCAGTTGGGTGATTTCCGTAAGCGGGTGGAGGATGTCTATGATCGCGAGGCGAAGGATCGTCGTTCCCTGTATGAACAAATTGGCCACCTGAAACAGCTCAATCAGCAGATGAGCCAGGACGCAGTGAACCTCACCAATGCACTCAAAGGTGAGAGTAAAACGCAGGGTAACTGGGGCGAGGTGATTCTGGAGCGCGTACTGGAAGAATCCGGATTGCGGCGTGGGCATGAGTTTGAAACACAAGTGTCGTTGTCTGAATCAGGGAAGCGTTATCAGCCTGATGTGATCGTGCATCTGCCAG
>NZ_JBFGYC010000038.1:0-14847 GCF_041587635.1 Pontibacterium sp.
CGAGGGCAACACCCAGAAAAAAGTATTTGCCAAGCGCGGCGGCGCTGACGGAATAGCAGGTAAATGTCCGGACCACTGTGTGTGACTTCCTTATCAGCGGCGCAAGCTGCGGAGTGACGTATCTGCTCAGCAACCTGCTGCAGTGTCGCGATACGAATAGGTCGTGCTTCCCTACTCATCCCGATAACCGCGTACTAACCTGCGAACCATGAACATCACCAGCAGGAGTAAAAACGGTAGCAACATCGTGAGCCCGGTTAGCATCAGCTCCAGCGTTTCACCTTCGTGCAGCAGGTTTTTGAGCGCCAAATCCATCAAGTCATACAGGTAATAGACGACCACCACCACGGACAGGCTTTCCAGCTTAGTTTCCAACCCCATCTTGCGCTTAGAACGCGCGTTAAGGGCTTCAAGTAACGCTTTGTTCTGCTCTTCAATGTGCAGATTCACCTGTGATTGCACCAGTTCTGTCGCCCGGGCAATACGGCGTGATAGCAGCTCAGTACGCGCGGCGGCACTGTCACAGGTACGCTGGGCCGGACGTAGATGACGATCCATAAACTCAGCGATCATCTGCCCACCTTCAATGCGCTGTTCACGCAGCTCCTGGATGCAGCGTTCGACTAACGCAAAATATGCATCACTGGCAGAGAAACGGTTGGCGGTTGCCGCAGAGATCGATTCAACCTTAGCCGCCAGCTCTGTCATCTGGCTGAGTACTTCAGACAGATCATCACCTGATCGCTGAGAGACCTTCGCCAACGTCTGATCCAATACCGTAATTTCAGGCATCAGTTCGCGCGCGGTGGGGAGCGATAACAATGCCATATGACGGTAGGTTTCCAGTTCACACAGACGCTGTAGCAGGCGTCCGGTTTCCGCCGGTTGCAGTTGGATATCCTTCACCAGAATATTCACCCGCTGACGGTCGTTTTCGATACGAAAGTCGGTCGCGACAATGGCAGAACCGTTCATCACCTGCGACACACAGTACTGGGCACTGGCAAAGCGTGTTTTGATCGCACTGTTAATGTCCTGACTACACGTACACTGAGCATCACAGGCATGATCAATATGCTCGGCAGCATCGGCCCGTTCACATTGAATTTCCAGCTCGACCAACAGCGCACCCGGTAACGCGCGGGTTAACTCATCCATGTGGGTAAACGGCGGGCCATTGTTTAGATGGTAGAGCGTTAAGGTATAAAACTCGTTGTGCGGCTCGTAACGAATCGCATACTGCTGGTTGGTCACAAAGAGAAAACCACGGTGCTCTTTGCCAAACACAAAGCCCAGCACGCGAATTGCGGCCAACACCTCCTGCTCGATTACCGCAGCAGAGACACCATCGTAAAGCACTGCAAAGTGCAATAAACGTAAAGGTGCAGTAAATGGCTGAAAGGGGCGGGAGTGGACCTCAGTTAAGAGCTCCTGTCGCTGATGGTAGTTGTACATAGCGCACTCCAAGCGTAAGACATGGACAACGGAATAAAAACGGGGGAACAACGTTCCCCCAAAAGAGTTGGTCGGTGACAACCAAACAACGGAGCAAGAAATTCGTGAGAATTTCTTCAGTACAAGAAAGCACCAGGGTCAATCGGCCAGATCATCACTTCTGAACGATTGGGAGGCAAACCACCAGCGCGCCCCTGATAACACGCTGGCGGGTTCAAGCGTGACTTATGCGACCTGCAAATTTTCGCGGGTAACGTAGTCGAGTGTGTCTTGCAGTGCCAAGCTGAACTTCTCGATAATTTCATCGATCTGCTCAGTGGTCACAATCAGTGGCGGACAGAACGCCAACGATGAACCCGCAACGGCACGGGTAATCATGCCGTGGTTCTGGCACGCCTGCTGTGCGAAGCCGCCAATCGCACCGCCTGCAAATGCTTCACCGGTCTGTTTGTTTGCAACAAATTCGACTGCTGCAATCAGGCCTTCCCCGCGGATCTCTCCCACCAGCGGGTGATCAGCAAACTCGTGCAGACGACGCTGCATGTAGCGACCCATCTCAGCCGCATGGCCAAAGATGTTATCGCGCTCGTAGATCTCCAGCGTTTTCAGTGCAACTGCACAAGACACCGGGTGACCTGAGTAGGTGTAACCATGACCGAACACGCCCACCTGAGCACTCGGCTCGATCATCGCTTCGTACATATCGCCACGAATCACAGACGCACTGATCGGCATGTACGCTGACGACAGCTGTTTCGCCAGCGTCATCATGTCCGGCTTCTGGATGTTCATGGTGGTCGAACCGAAATCGTTACCGGTACGGCCAAAGCCGGTGATTACTTCGTCCGCCCAGAACAGGATGTCGTACTTATTCAGGATCGCCTGAACTTTTTCGTAGTACCCCTTAGGCGGCACGATCACACCGCTGGCACCGGTAATCGGTTCAGCAATGAAGGCCGCGATGGTGTCAGCACCCTCTTTCAGGATCATCTGTTCCAGGTTGTTGGTAATACGGTCAACAAACTGTTCTTCAGTTTCACCCGGCAATGCGCCACGGTAATAATGCGGTGCATCGGTACGCAGGATACCCAGCGCATCGAACGGCAGATCAAAATGAGTGTGATTCGGCACCAGTCCGGTCAGCGATGCAGCCGCCACAGTCACCCCGTGGTAGGCACGCTCACGCGCAATGATCTTAAACTTCTCTGGTTTGCCGATGGCATTGAAGTAGTAACGCAGCATTTTTACGTGGCTGTCGTTCGCATCGCTGCCGGAATTACCGAAGAACACTTTTGCATTCTCAACCGGCACCATCGCATTCAGCTTGTCCGCCAGATCCATACCCACCTGATGGGTTTTGCCACCAAACATATGGGAGTAAGACAGCTGTCCCATCTGTTCGTTAACGGTGTCGATCAGCTCACGGTTGTTGTAACCCAGTGAGGTGCACCACAATCCTGCCAGCGCTTCGATGTATTCTTTACCGCTATTGTCGTAAACGTATACACCGTCACCGCGTTCCAAAGTCAGAGACTCAGTCGCTTTCAGGTTGGTAGTTGGATAGATAATTCCGCTCATTTTGTTCACCGCTTCGCCTTACAGGCCGCCCATGCAGATATATTTTGTTTCCAGGTAATCATCCAGACCGTACTTAGAACCTTCTCGGCCCTGTCCGGATTCTTTTACCCCACCAAACGGAATCACTTCAGAACTGATCGCCGTTTCGTTCACACCCACCATGCCGTAGTCGACACCTTCAGAGACACGCCATACGCGACCCAGATCGTTGGTGTAGATGTATGACGCCAGACCAAACTCGGTGTCGTTCGCCATTGAGATCGCTTCAGCTTCACTGCTGAACTTGAAGATGGGTGCAACCGGACCAAAAATCTCTTCTTTAAACAGACGCATCTCGTCGGTCACGTTGGTCAGTACAGTTGGCTCGTAGAAGTGGGAGCCTTTGTCGCTCACACGTCCACCGGTCACAACCGTTGCACCTTCCGCCACGGCGGATTCAACTTTTGCGTGAATATCGGCAACGGCTTTTTCAGTGATCACCGGACCGTGAGTGGTGCTGTCGTCCAGACCGTTACCGATACGGAACTCGTTCACAGCTGCGGTGAATTTCTCTACGAATGCGTCGTAAATACCGTCCTGCACCAGAATACGGTTGGCACAGATACAGGTCTGACCGGAGTTTCGGTATTTAGAAACCAGCGCACCGGCAACCGCTTTATCCAGATCCGCATCATCAAATATGATCACCGGTGCGTTACCGCCCAGCTCCATAGAGGTACGTTTGACGGTATCCGCACACTGCTTCATCAGCAGCTTGCCAACACCGGTTGATCCGGTGAATGTCACTTTCTTCACGGTGGTGTTAGAGGTCATCTCACCGCCGACCGCCGGTGCATCGGCACTGGTCAGGACACTGAACAAACCTGCTGGCAGACCGGCGCGTTCGCCCAGCTCAGCCAGTGCCAGCGCAGACAATGGCGTTTCTGCTGCAGGCTTCAATACAATTGCACAACCCACCGCCAATGCTGGCGCGACTTTGCGGGTGATCATCGCGTTCGGGAAGTTCCACGGCGTGATGGCCGCCACAACACCCACCGGCTGTTTAATCACAATGCTGCGACGATCAGCGGTTGAAGGCAGTACATCGCCGTATACACGTTTGCCTTCTTCAGCAAACCACTTCAGGAAAGAAGCGCCGTAGCCCACTTCACCGCGGGATTCGAACAGAGGCTTACCCTGCTCAGCGGTCATCAGTACCGCCAGATCTTCCTGACTTTCCAGCATCAGGTTGTACCAGCGCTCCAGAATATCGGAGCGGGATTTCGCTGGCAGTGCCTGCCACGCGACCATCGCTTTTTCTGCCGCTTCAATTGCGCGTTTGGTCTCTGCTGCGCCAACGCTTGCAACGGTTGCCAGCAACTCACCGGTTGCCGGGTTATGTACGTCAAAGGTTGCACCGTTGTCACCGGCAACCCATTGTCCATCGATATATGCCTGAGTTTTCAACAGGCCGCTGTCTTTCAACTGAATGCTCATTTTTAGTTATCTCTTTTGTCGTATGAGGTGCCACCACGCCCAGTGGCACCCAATCGGGTAAAGGTCAGCGTTGAGTAATTTATAAACCTGACTACCTTTTGTTAATATAATTATTTGAATGGAATTACATTTACATATACAAATGTAACAACGATTTATCCAATCTTTCATCGACCTTAAGGGGGAGAAAACAATGGGGCGTAAGAAAGCAGCCATCTCCGGACAGCTCGCCGATGTGGACCTGCGCCTGCTGCGCGTATTTCGTTCTGTTGTCGAAGCCGGAGGTTTTTCAGCGGCCGAGATTCAGCTCAATCTGGCCAACTCCACCATCTCTAACTACATCGCCGATCTGGAAAAACGGCTGGACATGCGTTTGTGTGAACGTGGTCGGGCGGGATTCAGTGTGACCCATCAGGGACAAGCGGTGTATGACGCCACACTAGAACTGCTCAGCGCGGTGGATCAGTTTCGCAATCGGGTTAACCAATCCCATAATCGTATCTTCGGCCAGCTGCATATTGGTTTTGCCGAACATATGCTTGGCGCTCACAACTCCTCGATTGTCACTGCACTGAACCGGTTTGCCGACAAAGCCCCCGATGTGCGCGTACAGATCACCACCATGTCATCGGATGATGTCACCACCGCTGTGCTGGAGAAGCAGGTGGACATCGGCATTACCGTGTTGCCGCATGCTTTCCCTGAGCTGGACACACTGGCGCTATTTGAAGAGCAGATGCAGCTTTACTGTGGGGCCGGACACCCGCTGTTCGACCGCACCCGGCTGGTCACGAAAGAAGAACTGCTGGAACATAAGTTTGTTGAATCCCCCCGCCTGATGCCAGGCCGCGAGATCCACCCAGATATGCGTCATTGGAATAAACAAGCTAAAGCCCATCACCAGGAAGCCCGCGCAACACTGATCCTCAGCGGCCACTATCTGGGCTTTTTACCCACTCATGTCGTCCAGAACTGGGGGCTGGACAAAGACGTTCGCCCGCTCATGCCCGATGAATATGGCTACAGCAACACCTTTGCCGCCGTCTGGCGAAAGAAACACGCCAATGAAGTGATTATTAATGCCTTTACCCAGTGTTTGCAGGAAAGTTTACTGGTGAACCTTAGTAGGAAGATGTAGAAGGCAGATATAGAAGGAAAGGCAGACAACGTTCAAAAATATACCCTACTGGGTATATCGCGCTCACAACGGTGAGACGTATCTTTTATAGGACAGGAGATAGGCTGGCGGTCCCCACCAGCGCTGTCGCTACGAACAAGACAACCGACCCCATATGTCGGTTCGTATAATAATGAGAACGATTATGTCTGCACCTTCACACACAACCTCTTATTACGCAGCGTCTGCGAACGACAAAAACCTGCGCCCAGCGCTGCAGGGTCAGGTCGAAGCTGATATTTGCGTTATCGGCGCGGGTTACACCGGCCTTTCCACCGCGCTTCATCTGGCAGAAAGTGGTTTTAACGTCGTCGTGCTGGAAGCGACCCGCATCGGCTTTGGCGCATCTGGCCGCAACGGTGGTCAGATCGTGCACAGCTACAGCCGTGATATTGATTTCATCGAAAAACACTACGGCGATAAAGCAGGCGCTGAAATGGGAAAAATGGCCTTCGAAGGCGGTAAGATCATCCGACGCTTCGTAGACCAGTACAATATTCAGTGTGATCTAAAAGACGGTGGCATCTTCGCAGCCTGCAACGGCAAGCAGATGCGCGAACTGGAAAGCAAGAAAGCATTGTGGGAGGCCCACGGCCACAACAATCTGGAGCTGCTCGATGATACTGATATCCAGAAATACGTGGGCACTACGCGTTATAAAGGTGCACTGCTAGACAAGTCGGGCGGTCACTTTCATCCACTGAATCTGGTACTGGGTGAAGCCGCCGCATTGGAATCGCTGGGCGGCGTTATCTATGAAGACTCTCCGGTCATCCGCGTGGATGAAGGCGATAAAGCGAAAGTACACACCGAAAATGGCTCTGTCAGCGCAAACTTTGTGGTTGTCGCCGGTAATGCCTATCTCGGCGGTCTGATCCCAAAACTGCAGGCGAAAGCGATGCCGTGTGGTACGCAGGTGATCACCACTGAACCGCTGAGCGAAGCACAGCAAAAAGCACTGTTGCCTAATGGCCAATGTGTTGAAGATTGTAACTACCTGCTGGATTACTTCCGCCTGTCGGGCGACGGCCGTCTGATTTACGGCGGCGGCGTGACTTACGGTGCGCGTGAACCAGATAAGATCGAATCTCTGATCGTACCGAAGATGCTGAAAACGTTCCCGGAACTAAAAGGCGTGAAGATCGACTACGCATGGACCGGTAACTTCCTGCTGACCTTGATGCGTTTGCCGCAGTTCGGGCGTGTGAGCAACAACATCTACTACGCACAGGGATACAGCGGCCACGGCGTGACCTGCTCCCATCTGGCAGGTAAAGTGCTGTCCGATGCGATTCAGGGACAGGCTGAGCGTTACGATGTATTTGCCGGTCTGCCGCAATACCCTTTCCCGGGTGGTCGAACCTTCCGTATCCCATACACTGCGATGGGTGCATGGTACTACACCCTGCGTGACAAACTGGGCATCTGAACCGGGATGTTCTGACCCCGCCTTTGTCACACCGCCCGGCGTGAGGCCCATCGCACGCCGGACCGGACTTAAAAATAAATCGACATAAAAACTATAAGTTAAGGTCTATTCATGAGTACGAATGTTGCAGAACCAAACACTGCACAGCTGACGAATGTTCAGCAAGGCATCAATCAACCAACCCGGTGGTTGCTGTTTTTCGCCGCAATCATGGCTGGTTTCGCCTATCTGTCTACCCAACACGTAGACGGCGAATCCTATGGTTTTTACAGCCTGCTGCCTGCCCTGCTGATCCTCGTCGTTGCAGTGATCACCAAAAAGCCTCTGGAATCGATCTTCTCCGGCATCATCGCCGGTCTGCTACTGCTTGATCCCACCAATATCGTGACGGGTCTGGGCGACATCTCCATGAGCGTGGTGATGGACGAAACCATCGCCTGGATCGTACTGGTGTGCGGCATGATGGGCGGTCTGATCAACATGCTGGAACGTGGTGGCAGTGTGCTGAGTTTCGGTGAACTGCTGGCCCGTCGCATCAAAACCAAACGCGGCACCATGCTGACCACCTGCTTTCTGGGTGTAATGGTTTTCATCGATGATTACCTGAACTCTCTGGCCGTCTCCGCGTCCATGAAGAACCTGACCGACCGCTACAAAATTTCCCGCGAGAAGCTGTCCTTTCTGGTCGACTCCACCGCAGCACCAGTCTGCATTCTGGTGCCAGTATCCACGTGGGCGGTTTACTTCGCAGCGCTGCTGGAAGAGAACGGCGCAACCGGTGAAGGTCAGGGTATGTCCCTGTACATCGAAGCGATCCCTTACATGGCGTATGGCTGGATTGCTCTGATGGTCGTGTTCCTCGTTGCCGCAGGTATTCTGGGTGACTTTGGTGCGATGAAACATGCCGAAAAACGTGCACAGGCAGGCCAGCCAATTCCTCCGGGCACGGTACAGGACGGCTTTGACCTGTCCGGTATGAAGAAGACCTCTCCGCTGGTCGGCCTGATGAACTTCCTGCTGCCGATGGCCGTATTGGTTGCGGCAAGCGTGTACTACGAGATCGATCTGTTACTGGGCGCACTGGTCGCATCTATGTTCACCATGGTGCTGTACTTCTGGCAGAGCCTGCTGAACTTTGGTCAGCTGGTTGATTCCATGCTAGACGGTTTCAAAGTGATGTTGCATCCCATCGCGGTGGTATGTGCTGGCTTCATGCTGAAGGACGTCAATGATCAGCTGGGTATGACCCCGTATATCATCGACTCCCTGACACCTTACCTGTCAAAAGAGCTGTTACCGGCATTGGTATTTGCAGCCATGGCAGCCGTCGTGTTTGCTACCGGCTCCAGCTGGGGTGTATTCGTTGTCTCCCTGCCGATTGTTATTCCGATGGCACTGGCGCTGGATATGTCTATGCCGTTGACCGTCGGCGCGCTGCTGTCTGCGTCTGCCTTTGGTAGCCATGCCTGCTTCTTCAGTGACTCCACCGTGCTGTCTGCGCAAGGCTCCGGCTGTACTCCAATGCAGCACGCACTGACGCAGATCCCATATGCACTGATCGGTGCGGCATTCACGTTTGTCACACTGATCTTCATGGGCTTCGCTATGGCGTAACGTCCCCCCAATCAGCGCGGCAACGCCGCCGCTCAAACGCCTCCAATGTTCCTGGTGCCCCCAAGCATCAACAACATTGGGGGCGTTTTTATTTTTAACCGGCCCATCGAGACTCACAATGACAATAAAATCCCCTCGTACTGCGCTCATTCTGCTGTTACTTGTCAGTTTTTTCTGGGGTGCAGAGTTTGTTCTAATCGATCTCTCGGTCGAGGTTTTACCCACCCATACTTTTAATGCATTGCGCTTTGCCATCGCCGCCCTATCTCTGCTCCCCCTGCTCTATTTTGCCCGTGAAAGGATCGAAAAAGGGATGATGCCAAAGCTACTGGGTGCCGGACTGCTATTAGGTTTTTTACTGTTTATCGCGTTCTATACACAGACCGAAGGCTTGCGCTACACCAGTGTATCTAACGCCGGATTTATTACCGGGCTAAACGTTCCGCTGGTGCCGGTACTGGCATTCCTGCTGTTTCGACAGCACGCCCGAGCGAATGTATGGGTTGGCGTCATCACGGCGACCGCAGGGCTCTACTTGCTCACCATGAGCGATACGCTGGCGCTGAACGAGGGGGATATTCTGGTGCTGATATGCGCCTTCTGTTTTGCGGTCCACATTATCCTGACGGGGCGTTTTGTCAGCACTCTTCCCGTCACACTGCTCAGCATTATTCAGCTGACCGCCGTCATGATATACAGCACCGCTGCCGCATGGCTGAGTCCTGACCCTGCGTTCTACTACCCGGAAGCCGCCCCGGCTAGCTGGCAGGAACAGCTATCATCCCCCCTCATCATTGTATCGATTCTGGTCGCCGCGATATTCGGCACCGCCTATGCGTTCTGGGCCCAATCCGCCTGCCAGATGATCATAGAACCGCATAAAGTCGCACTAGTCTTCGCCACCGAACCGGTGTTTGCTCATGTCGCCGCATGGCTGTTTCTGGGAGAGCACCTGGGGACACAAGGCATGATGGGGGCAGGCTTAATTATCGCCGCGATGCTGATATCCGAGCTTGGGGATCGAAAACATCCACCGAAAATGGAGCCGCTGGATCACACCGCAGTGGCAGAATAACGCAGTTGTTTAAACGAGGGCCGGGACAGGTGTAGTAACCTCTATCCCAAGCCCTTGGCAGGTAATTTTGAAACGGGCAATCAGACAGTAACCGCGTGTTGAGTCTGGGTATTGAGCCGACTGCAGATCGCATCCAGATCGGTAATCTCACGACTCATTTCGCGGGTCATATTGATCAGGAAGATCACAAAGTCGGCGGGAAAGCGGTCACACACCTGATGAAATAATTCACAGGAGATCTCCAGTACGGTGGTATGTTGCTCAACAACTCCCATCCCGACACGGTTCTGTAATCCGATCATGCCCGAGAAACCGATCTGTTCGCCGCTTTTAAAACTTCGAATATAGACCTGCGCATCACCGTCACAACGGTAGTACGCCACACGCCCACTGAGCAGAATGTAGAACTGATCAGATCGTTCCCCCCGCTCAAATAAAACCGTGTCGGGGCTACAATCCAACACCTTCCCCTGCGAGAACAGAAAGTCGACGCTGTCACGACTTAACGCTCCAAACATCGACAGTTCCCGGCAGGTTTCATGGGGATAGCGGTTGAACACTTGCGAATCGGATAGTTGTAACATGGCATTTCACCTCAACAATTACCCTCATTTAACGCCTGTTCAACCATTATTCACATACCCCCGAGGGTATAGGAAACGATTTGAGATCACGGCTACATCGCAGTGATTCAACTCTCTTCGTAAATGGCGTAGAACTTCTGCGCTTCCCCCACTGTTTCCCACGTCCCCTGATAACCCGCGGGGATCACGAAGGCATCGCCTGAGTTGATCTCCTCTGATACTCCCGCGGCATCGGTAAGAATTGCCTTACCTTTGATCAGGTAACAAAACTCGTCCTCGGTGTAATTCAGGGTCCACTGACCTTCAGTGGATGACCAAACCCCACAGAAAAAGTTTTCTTTGCTGTTGGTGAACAGATTATTGATCACCTCTTGGGGCGTACCCGCAAGAACGCGGTCAGCGCTGATAGGCGTCGCCTGGCTAGCATCGTAAGAAGGAGTAATACGTAATAGTTGTTGCGTCATCTGTGCAAACCTCAAAATTTTAAACGATAGAACGATGCACCGGGAGATCGGCGCATCAGAATTTGAGGCGGCTTTTTGTACGGAGAGATAAAGAGGTGATCAGCTGCCGGGCTGGCTCTGAGACTGTTCCAGGTGCTGTTGCAGCAACGTACAGAGCATGAACTTCAGATCAGCCAGCGTACGCTTGGCCCGTTCGCCACGCTGGTGGACCACCACCAGAAACACACTGTGGCTGGTTTCCAGATAGAGTCGTCCCAGACGCTCACGCTCTTTCAAGTGCCGGTTAATACCCATGCGTTTGAAGATCGCGGCCATTCGGGAGATCACCAGATCATCATGCTGTGCATCCAGCTCACGCAACGCCGGTACAGAGAACATCGCCTGCACCAGCGTCAGTACCGCCTTCTGCTTCTTATACACCTTGAGGTTCTTGGCCAGCATCTGTTCCACCAGCTGATCCAGCGGCATCTCTTCGATCGGCCAAGCTGCAATCTCTGTCAGGACCTTGTCAATCTCTTCCAGCCAGCGCAGTCCCATGGCATACAAAATCGCGTGCTTGTTGGGGAAATAGTGGTACAACGAACCCACCGAAATCCCAACCTCTTTAGCGATCAGAATGGTATTCAGATCATCAAAACCGACACGCTCCAGCAGCTCACTGGTGACGTCTATTATCTCTTTCGAACGCTTCTTAGAACGACCCTGGACAGGCGCATTGCGCGGCTTCAAATCCTGCGATTTAGCCTGAGTTGGCAGGGGTTTATCACCGTTGGGCAAAGGCTTTGTGTCCATCTTGTCGCTCACTAACACGTGTCCAGAAATCTAAAGATCCGCATTATAGAGTAAAAGCCACCTTAAATCTGACTGTTTAAACCGTCAGAAAAACCGGTCTCGCATGGAGTAATAAAGCATGCCAGCCACCAGCCCAGGCCAGCGCAGCAGCGTGCCGCCGGGGAAACTGGGCGTAGGCACCTTGGCAAACACATCAAACTTCTCAGCCGAACCGGAAATCGCATCGGCCATCAGTTTTCCGCCCAGGGTCGCCAGTGCGACGCCATGGCCGGAGTATCCCTGCGCCACAAACAGATTGTCCTCCACCCGATCAAAATAGGGCATGCGATTGAGTGTGATCGCCAACGTGCCACCCCAACCGTAATCGATACGCAGATCTTTCAGCTCGGGATAAAATTCCAGCATGTACTGGCGTACAAAGGTGCCAATATCGCGGGGGAATTTGGTGCTGTAGTTTTCACCGCCCCCCCACAACAGGCGGTTATCACCGGACAGCTTGAAGTAATTGATCACGAATTTAGAATCCGCCACCGCCACATCGTCACGATTGATTCGGCGACAGAGCGATTCACTCAAGGGTTCGGTCGCCAGAATGAAGTTATTGATCGGCATGATCTTACCGGCGATACGTGGCTCCAGTTTGCCCAGATAGCCATTACACGCCAGCATAATGTACTTGGCGTTAACCACACCATGGGGGGTTTCCACCTGTGCATCGGTTCCCGCCCGGTAGTTAGTCACACGACTGCTTTCAAAGATCTGAACCCCCGCTTTTTCAGCCGCTGCCGCCAGACCCAATGCGTAGTTCAGGGGATGCAGATGCACGGCCTGGGTCCAGTATTCTCCGGCGTGATAGCGCTCGGTACCCAGCATATCGCTCACTTCATCGCGCTCGATGTAACGAATGGCGTCGTAGCCCAGCACCTCTTGCTTGTAGGCGACGGTCTTTTTCATCTCATCACAGTGACCGGCTTTGGCCGCCACATGCAGGACACCCTGCTTAAGGTCACACTGGATGTTGTGTTTGTGGATCAGCTCTTTCACCAGATCAACCGATTCCAACGACATATCCCACAGCGCATCCGCTGCCTGTCGGCCTACTTTGGCGATCAGATCCTCGTGCCCCATATTGTGGCCCTGACATACCTGGCCACCATTGCGACCCGATGCACCCCAGCCGACCCGCTCTGCTTCAAGCAGCGCGACGGAATAGCCCTTTTCTGCCAGATGCAGTGCTGCGGACATACCGGTAAAACCCGCACCGATCACACAGACATCGGCACTGATCTCACCTTTCAGCTCCGGGTAATCATTTTTATTGTTTGCTGAGTCTACATAGTAGGAAGACTCATACCCCTTTAAGCTCATAACTTCATCTCCAGCCAGGTAAAAGGCCTCGTAAATACAGGATTTTTCCAAACCCAAGCTACAAAAACCTAAACACAGCCACACAACAAACCGAATAATACTTCTAATAAATATAGCTCGCAAGCTGCGCTTTATGATGAGTTTTTGAATTTTTGTGTTGATTCTGAGAATTCATTGAAATAACCTAAAAACCGAATGATGATTCGAGTTAACTTTTGCCACACAACAAAATAAGCCGAATCATTATTCGAATTAATATTGTCGCCGTGCCGCGATACCCAGGTAACACTCTACCGCTGAACAGATCAGCTAGAGTTAACGGTAGATGGGTAGGCCGCGCTGAGCCGGATAACAAAAGATACTAGAAATATAAAAAGGTGATTTATGGAAGCCGTTACCAGGTTTCTCAAAGAGAACGCCATCACAGAAGTTGAGTCGACATTCCCTGACATGACAGGCAATGCCCGAGGTAAGTTTTACCCAACCAACAAGTTCATCGATGAACAAGGCGGTAAAATTCCAGAAACCCTGCTGGTGCAGACGGTGAACGGGGAATGGGCCAACAATCACTACGACATCGTTGATCCCACCGACAAAGATATGGTGCTGGTACCTGATCCCGACACCCTGCGCCATGTTCCTTGGGCGGATGAACCCACGGCGCAGGTGATCAACGACTGCTATACCCGTGACGGTAACCTACACCCGCTCGCCAGTCGCTCTGTTTTACGGCGTGTATTAGCGCTGTATGAAAAAGAGGGGCTGACACCCGTCATTGCACCGGAAGTCGAATTCTATCTGGTCCAAAAAAATCTCGACCCGGACTACGAACTCAAACCGGCTACCGGTCGTTCCGGTCGCCGCGAAACCGCACGCCAGTCATACAGTATTGATGCGGTAAACGAGTTCAATCCGGTGATCGATACACTCTACAACTACTGCGACGCGCAAGGTCTGGATGTCGACACGCTGATTCACGAATCCGGTGCCGCCCAGATGGAGATCAACTTCCTGCACGGAGATGCGCTCAAACTCGCCGACCAGGTCTTTGTCTTTAAGCGCACCTTGCGTGAAACCGCTCTGAAACACGATATGTACGCGACCTTTATGGCCAAGCCGATGCAGCACGAACCCGGCAGCTCCATGCATATCCACCAGAGTCTGATCGACATCAAGACCGGCAAGAATATCTTTGCCGGAGAGAAAGAAGGCGAGTTTTCAGATGCGTTTTATCACTACATGGGCGGACTGCAAAAATTCACCCAGCACGCGATCTCTTTCTACGCCCCTAACGTGAACTCGTATCGCCGCTTTACACCGGAGATGTCTGCCCCGGTGAACTTTGAATGGGGCATCGACAACCGCACCGCTGGGTTACGCGCACCCGATGCACCGCTCGCCGCCAGCCGCATCGAGAACCGATTTGCAGGGGCTGATTGCAACCCGTATCTGGCGATTGCGGCCAGTCTTGCCTGCGGTTATCTCGGCCTAAAAGCCCAATTGCAGCCGGGCCAACCCAATCAGGGACTGGCAGCAGACGAAGGTGATCCTGTAGAGGTCGCCCGTTCGCTGGAAGAAGCCCTGCGCCTGCTTGAAGACTGCCCCGAGCTGCAAGAGATCTTGGGTGAAAAGTTTGTAGAAGCATACGTGGGTGTTAAACGTGCCGAGTTTGAAACCTTTCATCAGGTCATCAGCTCCTGGGAGCGTGAATTCCTGCTGATGACCGTTTAACCGTTTTAAGCCGTCACCGTATTCAATCCAGCCAGATGAATACGGTGACTGACTGAATTTCGAATACTTGAATCCGATGCGAGGCAAAAAATAATGAAAACAGC
>NZ_JBFGYC010000039.1:0-14719 GCF_041587635.1 Pontibacterium sp.
CATCCATTTCCGATTCATCGATCTCGGTAAAGCCAAAGTCTTCCATAATTGCGTAAGCCGACGGCAACACCAGCAACAGCAATAAGGTCGAGGTGATCATGCCAAATACCACACTGGCCACGAGCGGCACTAACACCTGTGCCTGCAGGCTGGTCTCAGACAACAGTGGCAACATCCCCGCCACGGTTGTCACTGAGGTCAGAAAAATGGCCCGAAAACGGTCCCGTACCGCCTGACCGGCGGCATCGTGCAGATTTAACCCCTCTTTCGAGCGAATCTTCACAAACTCCACCAGCAGGATTGAATCGTTGACCACCACCCCGGCCAGCGACACAAAACCAATCATACTCGGCAGACTCAGGTTCAATCCCATCAGCAGATGCCCCCAGATCACACCAATCAGTGCCAGCGGAATATTCATCAGCACAATCAACGGCTCTTTGTAATTACGGAACTGCAGGCTGAGCAACAGAAATACACCTGCGATCCCCATCACAAACCCGGTCAGGACCGAACCACTGGTCTCCTGATTATTTTTCACTTCGCCCTCAAGACTGAAGCTGAGTTCCGGATAACGTTGTTGCAGTTCGCTCAGGAAACGGGTGCGGGTATCACCGATAATCTCACTGGTATTGGCGATTTCAGAATCCACATCGCCAGAGATGGTCACTGTACGCCGATGGTTAATCCGCTGAATACGGGAGAACTCGCGTTCTTCGTGTATCGATGCCACGGCCGTCAGCGGGATATCCATACCCGACTTGTTAAATACGGTCAGGTTTTCAAAGTCTGCCAACGCCTGATCCGGCGCGCTGTCTAACTTAACCGTCACCTCATAGGCTTCACGTCCCTGATAGATATCGCTGACCTTCACCCCCTGATAGGCAGCACGCAGCTGGTTTGACACCGTGCGCGCATCCACGCCTGAGTCCAGTGCACCGGGTAATAAACGTACGTTGAGCTGCGGTTTACCCGGCCGCAGATCATCCATGATGTTAGAAACACCGTCATACCCGTTTAACCAGTGTTGCAGCTCCCAGCTCGCCCTGGATAACTGTTCCAGATCATCGCCCTGCAGACGGATAGAGATCGCCTGACCGGCGGGGCCAAACTGGGGTTCTTTAAACTGAATCGAGACAGCATCAACCACTTCCGGTGTCGTTTCACGCCACAAACGTTTTAACGCCACCAGCGACGTTAGACGTTTTTCTGCATCCAGCAGATCCAGACTGATGGTGGCCAGATGACCACCCTCTTCGTTGGCATCCGCATTCTGACTGAAGGACACTTGTACATTCTTCACCAGCGTCCCTTCAGATTCCGGCGGCAATTGCGCCAGAGAGCGATCCAGACTACTGAGCAAGTCACTGACAACCGCTTCGGTACGCACAAACGGCGTGCCTTGAGGCATCAATACCCGCGCTTCCAACCGGTTTCCTTCGATATCCGGGAAACCCTTAAACTTCACCACACCCGCAGCCAGTAATCCGATTGAGAAAACAAATGCCACAATTGCCAGCCCCACCACCAGATAACGATAGCGGATCGCCAGATCGGCTAAACGCCCAACCCGCTCGCGCAGGTGATCAAATCCCGTCTCAAACTTCACTCTCCAGCGGGACTTTTGATCGTTTTTCTGATGCTCCAGCGAATGTTTAAGGTGATGCGGCAGGATCAGAAACGCTTCCACCAAACTCACTGTTAATACCGCCAATAATACAACGGGCAACACACCCAGTATTTGGCCCATATCCCCTTTCAGAAACAGCAGGCTGCCAAACAGGATTGCGGAGGTGACAAACGAGGAGAAAACGCCCCGTGCAACTTTCTTCACGCCATCAATTGCGGCATTAAGCGCGTCCTTCCCTTTGCGGAACTCACTTTCGATGCTCTCAGAGAGCACGATCGCATCATCCATTAAAATCCCGATCGCCATCAGCAGGGCAACCATCGAGATCATATTGATACTGATGCCAAAGGTGCTCATCACCACCAAACCACCGAGGAAGGAGATCGGCAACCCCATCGCCACCCAAAAGGTGTATCGCCAGACAAAGAACAGGAACAGTGCAAAAGTAGCTAACAGCAGACCTTGCCAGCCGTTGCTCAACAGCAGATTCAGGCGGTCTTTCACAATGGATGCCGCATCTTGTGTAATCACCAGCTGAGTGCCATCCGGCAACCGGGCGTTTTCCTGCTCAACAAAGGTCTTTACCGCGTTAAAAACGGTCAGCGTATCGTCGGTGGTATTTTTACTCACCTGAATCAATGCCGCAGGTAAGCCGTTCAGCTCCGTGCGTTTCTCTTCGTCTGAAAAGTTATCTTCAATGCGGGCAATATCGCCCAGACGTACCTGGCCGCCTTTTTCGCTGTTGAGGATAATCAGATCCTGCAGCTCACGGATCGTGCGACGTTCGTTTTCAAAGCGCACCTGATAAGAACCGGCACGGGCATCCAGCACCCCTGCGGGCAGATCCAGTGCCTGTGCGCTGATCAGATCCGCCACATCCTGCACACTGAGGTTGTACTGGCGCAGCACATCAGGTTTCAGCAATACACTGAGTTCGTGATCGGAAAAACCGGTGACAGTCACAATCGGCACCTGGGGTAACGCCAGCAACCGATTACGATAATATTCCGCCAGCGCTTTGAGTTCCGGTTGTGTCAGCTCAGCGGTAATCGCCACACTCAACACCGCTTCGGTACGGCCCAGCTCTTTAACAACGGCTTTCTCTACGTTGCCGGGAAACTCAGTAATGCCATCAACCGCGGCGTTCACATCATCCAGGAACTGTTTTATGTCGCCGGATTCCTGCATCTCCAGCGTGAGCGTACCTTGACCATCACGTGCCTCGCAGGCTTGTTCGGCAAGGAAACTGATGCCATCGGTGGCATCTTCAAGGCGATTACAAATCCCCTCCTCAACTTCAGACGGGCTCGCGCCGGGATAAGGCACCGATACCTGCACCTTATTTTGCTTAACTTCGGGAAAGGTTTCTTTGTTTAACGTGGGTAAAGCCACGGCACCCAGCAACAGAATCACCATCATCAAGATGTTGGCGGCGGTAGGATGCGCTGCGAAGTAACGAATCATTCAGCAACGACTCCCGGCTGGCTGGCCACCACACCGCTGGCAGCACTGCGCAAATCAGTTTCCAATACACTATCGATACGTGCCTTCAGAGGCATACCAGGGATCACCGGAATCAGGTCATTGACGATCAGTTGGTCACCCGCGCTCAGGCCTTTGTCGATCACCGCCATCTCACCCTGCAACAGCAGCACTTCAACCGGCCGTATTTCCAGTTTGCCATCAGCATCTACCAGATAGACCCGCCCCTGATGCAAGGCCTTATAAGGAATCACCAGCGCATCATTCGCAGGTGTAGAGATCTCTACTTGTGTAAACATCCCTTTCAACAACGGTGGGCGCTTACCCGGAATCACTTTGGCATAGGGTTTATCCACAGCCACCACAATCCCCAAGGTACGACGCTGTGGATCGATTGACTCCGTGAAACGTAATACCTCAGCATCCCACTGAGCATTGGCCTGATCGCCCACCAGCGTGACGCGTGCTTTTAATTGCAACGCGTCCAGCGCGCTGGCTAAGTTATCCACCGTCAGATCCAGCTGACGATTTTGCAACGGCTGCACTAAACCACGCATCTGCCGAACCGGCACCTGTGCGTTGATCTCAACCCCATCCAGATTCAGTGCTTCAAACAGCACGGTGCCCGCCGTGACGAATTCACCCGCTTCCACCGGCACCTCCCCCACCCGGGCATCAAACGGCATCAAGATCTCGGTACGACCCAAGGTGGTTTTCTGACCTTTCACCTGCTCGCGGGCGCGAGTGATTTTCGCCGTTTCTGATGACAATCGGCTGGCATAGGTGTTTAGCTGCCCCTGCAGATCGCTCACGGACTGACGCAGCTGGATCACTTTCTGCTCCTCGGCATCCAGCGTCGAACGTGCGATCAGCCGTTTTTTCCAGATATCCTGGATACGCGCCAACTCCTTTTCACCGACACGCAGATTATCCTGCGCCAGTTTCAGCGCACGGCCGGTGGTTTTCTGCTCCTCTTTCAACTGACGCAGCGTTGACTCATTGCTCTGCAGGTCCGCTTCACTCTGTTTCAGAGAGACTAAGAAATCATCCGCGTCGATCCGCACAATCACCGTCCCGGCAGCAATACTGTTACCCTGCCGCAGATCCGGATGCAGATAGGTGATCTTGCCGTTCAACTCGGCTTTACCTTGCAGAGAGATCGCCGGTTCCACATTGCCATACGCTCTGACCCGATTACGAAACGGCAGCGACTGCACGCGAATCACGTCCACCGTCCGCGGCGCCATCGCGGTACTGTTGTGCTGCACAGCGGGTTTATTTTTGACCATCATTACAGTCAAACCAACGCCCAGCGCCAACACAATCAGCAGAATAATGGGGTTTTGCAGCAGTTTTTTCATGGTGGCGTCCGTTGAAGCGTCGGATAAAAGAAATAGATCGGTACGTTGTTCAGCATAGTTATATAACAGCAGCCTCTAAAGTGAATCTGCTTTAACCAAACTTTACATCATCAACTCACCGTCATTTCTCCAGCATCGGGATCGAATGCCCTAGATCAGCCCCCTTTCGGCAAATGACACCACTTCTGCATCGCCCACTACCATATGATCCAACACCCGAATATCCACCAGCGCCAGCGCTTGCACCAAGCGATCGGTAATCTGCTTGTCAGCCCGACTGGGCTCGGCCACACCTGAGGGATGATTGTGAGCAAGAATCACAGCGGCGGCATTGTGCTCCAGCGCCCGTCGCACCACTTCCCGCGGATACACAGACGCGGCATCGATCGTACCGAAAAACAGCGGCTCAAACTTAATCACCCGATGACGATTGTCCAGAAACAGACAAGCAAACACTTCACGGGGCTCATGCCGCAAACGAGAAGACAGATAGGTACGCACGGCCGCCGGACTTTCCAGCGCAGACTCCCGTTCCAGCGTGGCCGCCAGATGACGCTGCCCCATCTCAAGCACCGCTTGAAGCTGCACATATTTAGCGGGGCCCAGACCATGTGCCGCACAAAATTCATCGGCAGAGCTTTCCAGCAACGGACGCAACCCGCCAAAGTCCGTTAACAAGTCACGCGCCAGATCGACAGCACTTTTACCGGTCACGCCGGTACGCAGGAAAATCGCCAGAAGTTCAGCATCAGACAGGGCATGTGCCCCCAGATTAAGTAGTTTTTCGCGCGGCCGCTCACCTTCCGGCCAGTCACAGATCGCCATAGTCACTTCCTTGTCATGGTGTTGATGGAGACTGATATCGGCTCGGATGATCCGGGGCAACGTAAGCCGCACCAATACAGTCAGAAACGTAATAATGAGCATCCTGCTCTACGCAACCTAAAGCTGAAGTGGTATCTTACACGCTCTTTACAGAATTCACAGTTGATCACGGTTGCACGGTATGCAGAGACTTACTAACCGACAAATTGTTTTAGGTATTACCGGCGGTATTGCCGCCTATAAAAGCGCTGAGCTGACCCGAATACTCAAGGGTGCTGGTGCCGACGTTCGGGTGGTGATGACCCCCGCCGCGACCGAGTTTATTACCCCACTGACGTTACAAGCCTTGTCCGGCAATCCGGTGCACCTGCACCTGCTGGATACCGAAGCTGAAGCGGGCATGGGCCATATTGAACTGGCGAAGTGGGCGGACCTGATTCTGATCGCACCGGCGAGTGCCGATTTTATGGCACGCATGACCAGTGGCCACGGCAACGACCTGCTGACCACCTTGTGTCTGGCGACCGATGCACCGATCTGTCTGGCACCCGCCATGAATCAGGCGATGTGGCGCGACAGCACAACGCAGGACAACGCTCGTAAACTGGAAGACCGTGGGGTTAACCTGTTTGGCCCTGCCAGCGGCGAACAAGCCTGTGGTGACACCGGCCCCGGCCGGATGATGGAGCCTCTGGAACTGGCTGAACGGACAGCCGCATGTTTTGACCGCGGCCTGCTGACGGGTAAAACCGTCTTTATCACCGCTGGTCCAACCCGCGAGCCTCTTGATCCGGTACGCTATATCTCCAACCACAGCTCCGGCAAGATGGGTTATGCATTAGCAGAAGCTGCACAAGACGCCGGGGCGACGGTTAAGCTGATCAGCGGACCGGTCAACCTGCCTGCACCTGAACGTATCGAACGCGTTTCGGTACAGTCTGCGGACGATATGCTGACAGCCTCTCTGTCGGGACTCGAGCAGTGCGACATTTTTATCGCAGCAGCCGCCGTCGCTGATTACCGCCCGACAGCCATCTCTGAGCACAAGATCAAAAAAGGCAACGAAGAGATCATGGAACTGCATCTGGTGAAAAACCCGGACATCGTTGCGACAGTGGCAACCCATGACCACAAGCCTTTTACCGTTGGATTTGCTGCTGAAACACAGGATGTACTGAGTTACGCACGTAGCAAACTGGAGCGTAAGCATCTGGATATGATCATCGCCAATGATGTATCACGCAGCGATATCGGATTCAACAGCGACGAGAATGCTGTCACCGTCGTGACCTCGGAAACCGAGCAGGATCTGCCACAGGCGTCGAAACGACAGCTTGCCGGTCAATTGATCGAAAAGATCGCTCAGTCCTACCACCTGACACGATAACGAACACCACGCTGAAGAACGATGATGAAAAAGCTACAAGTCAAACTGCTGGACCCACGTATCGGCAACGAATTTCCACTGCCAGAGTATGCGACACCGGGTTCAGCGGGTCTGGATCTGCGCGCTTGCCTCGATAGCACGCTGACACTGGAACCGGGGCAGACTGAACTGATCCCGACCGGTCTGTCGATCCATATTGAAGACCCTAACCTGTGCGCGATGATTCTGCCGCGTTCAGGTCTGGGCCATAAGCACGGTATCGTGCTGGGTAATCTGGTGGGACTGATCGATTCCGACTACCAGGGACAGCTCTTTGTCTCCTGCTGGAACCGGGGCCAGACCACCTTTGAAGTAAAACCGGGCGAACGGATCGCCCAGCTGGTACTGGTACCTGTGGTACAGGCCGAATTTGAAGTTGTTGACGAATTTTCTGACAGCCACCGCGGTGAAGGCGGCTTCGGCTCCTCAGGTCGCCACTAATAATTTTTCAAAAGGACATTGCACCATGCGTTACGAACTTAAGGATCTCGATCAAACCATCTTTCGTGCCTACGATATTCGCGGCATTGTTGGCACCGCGCTGACCGACGACACGGTTTATCATCTAGGTCGCGCATTTGCAGCACAGGCGCTGAGCCAGAACGTGAATACCATCAATGTCGCAGCAGATGGTCGCTTATCCAGTCCTCACCTGAAAACACTGCTGAGTCAGGGCTTGATGGACGGTGGCTGTAACGTGATCGATAACGGATACGTTCCAACTCCTCTGCTCTACTTTGCAGCCAATCACGACGACCAGTGCACCGGCGTTATGATCACCGGCAGTCACAACCCAAGTGACTACAACGGTTTTAAGATGATGATCGACGGTCACACCCTGTCCGGTGATGACATTCAGGTTCTGAAGCAGCGCATCATCGCGCAGGATTATTCTGACGGCGAAGGCAACCTGCGCGAGCAGGATGTCCGCCCACAGTATCTGGAACATGTCCTGTCCGACGTCAAACTGGCGCGTCCGATGAAAGTCGTTGTGGATTGCGGTAATGGCATTCCAGGTGATATCGCACCGGGTCTGCTCGAAAAGCTGGGTTGTGACGTGACGCCTCTATACTGCGATGTTGACGGCACGTTTCCGAACCACCACCCCGACCCGGGTAAACCTGCCAACCTGGTTGATGCCATCGCCAAGGTAAAAGAGATCGGTGCCGACCTGGGTCTGGCCTTCGACGGCGACGGCGACCGCGTAGGTGTGATTACCCCAACCGGCAAAATCATCTACCCAGACCGCGTGATGATGCTATTCGCAGAAGATATTCTGAGCCGTAATCCGGGCGCAGAGATCATCTTCGATGTGAAATGCTCCCGATTGCTGGCGAACGTGATCCGTGAAGCCGGTGGTAAAGCCACTATGTGGAAGACCGGCCACTCGCTGATCAAAGGCAAGATGAAAGAAACTGGCGCCTTGCTGGCCGGTGAAATGAGCGGACATATCTTCTTTAAAGAACGCTGGTTCGGTTTTGACGATGGCCTGTACAGCGCTGTTCGTCTGCTGGAAATCCTGTCCAATCGCAGCGAAGATGCTGATGCGCTGTTCGACGCGTACCCTGAAGATGTGAGCACACCTGAGCTGAACATCGACGTAACGGATGAAGGTAAATTCAGCATCATCGAAGGCCTGCAAGCTTTGGAATTCGAAGGTGGTGACGCCAACCGCATCGACGGTGTGCGCGTTGACTACGCGGACGGCTGGGGCCTGATTCGCGCATCCAACACCACACCGGTACTGGTACTGCGTTTTGAAGCTGAGTCTGAAACTGCACTGGAACGCATCCGTTCCGAGTTCCAGCAACGCCTGACCCAGGTTGATCCGTCTCTGACGATTCCTGAAGCCTGATCTTTTAAGAAACGCCCAGTATCAGATCGATAGCGGGTGTTTTTTCGCACTGTTTCTGTAGCAGGTCTGTTCAGCAGGCCTATGCAGTTAAAAGGATAATAAAAAATGCCTCTTACGCGTAAAGAAGCCATAACCACCGCTGAGGTGCTCAGCGAAGCAATGCCTTACATCCAGCGTTTTGTTGGAAAAACCATCGTCATCAAATACGGCGGCAACGCCATGACCGACGAGAAGCTGAAGAACAGCTTCGCCCGCGATATCGTGATGATGAAGCTGATCGGTATCAACCCGATTGTTGTCCACGGTGGCGGTCCGCAGATCGGTAGCCTGCTGGAAAAGCTGAATATCGAATCCCACTTCATCAACGGTATGCGTGTCACTGACTCAAAAACCATGGACGTGGTTGAGATGGTACTCGGCGGTATGGTGAACAAAGAGATCGTTGGCCTGATCAACGCCAACGGTGGTAGCGCCATCGGCCTGACCGGTAAAGACGGCCAGCTGCTGCGGGCCCGTAAGCTCAAAGTGAAGCACAAAACACCGGAGATGGAAGCCCCCGAAATTATCGATATCGGTCACGTGGGTGAAGTTGCACAGGTGAACGTAAAGGTACTGGATATGCTGGCACAGTCAGACATCATTCCGGTCATCGCACCGATTGGTGTGGATGAAAACGGCGATTCCTACAACATCAATGCGGACCTGGTTGCAGGTAAAGTTGCTGAAGTACTGCAGGCCGAAAAGCTGATTCTGCTGACCAATATTGAAGGCCTGCTGGACAAAGATGGCAACGTGCTGACCGGTATGACCACCAAACAGGTGGATGAGCTGATCGAAGACGGCACCATCTACGGAGGCATGCTACCGAAGATCGACTGTGCACTGGGCGCGGTTAAATCAGGCGTGACCAGCTCGCACATCATTGACGGCCGCGTCGCACATTCCTGCTTGTTGGAGATCTTTACCGATGAAGGTGTCGGTACTCTGATCACCAACCGCTCACACTAAGGGCGCTGAAATGGCAGTCAAAGAAGCGCCGAAAGTGTCCCGATACGAGCAGATCCTGCAGGCTTTGGCCCAGATGCTGGAGGTGAATCCGGGTGCCCGGATCACCACCGCAGCGCTGGCGAAAGAGGTCGGTGTATCCGAAGCCGCGCTGTATCGCCACTTTCCCAGCAAAGCACGGATGTTCGAAGGCCTGATCGGTTTTATCGAAGATACCATCTTCAGCCGGGTTAACATGATCATTGCATCGGATGCCGACGGCGTCCGGCAGTGTGAACAGATCCTCACGCTGCTGCTGGCGTTCGTACAGAAAAATCCGGGCATGGCGCGTATTCTGACCGGTGATGCGCTGGCCGGAGAAACAGATCGCCTACGCACACGGGTGAATCAGTTTTTTGAACGGCTGGAAACCCAGCTCAAGCAGATCCTGCGCGAAGCTGAAGCCCGTGAAGGCCTGCGCACGCAAACCACTGCAGGGGCTTGCGCTAACCTGATGTTGGCGACCGCAGAAGGCCGCATCCGTCAGTTCGTACGCAGCGAGTTTAAACGCAGCCCAATCGAACAGTGGGATGATCAATGGCCACGTCTTGCCGCAGCGGTCTTTCGCCCGGCAGCCTGATCCGTCTGGGAGGCGCCTCGCCTCCCTCTTTCACCTCACTTCCACTAACCCTTCCTGATACCCATCGGACTTTTCATGGACCTGTTACTGGAACAGCTGATGCTGTTTGCCCTCTCCCTCTTCGCCAACGGTTTATCTGCGATGGCAGGCGGCGGTGCGGGCCTGCTTCAGTTACCTGTGCTGCTGTTTTTGGGGCTGAGCTTTCCGGTAGCACTCGCAACCCATAAGATCGCCAGCGTCGCGCTGGGCGTGGGCGCGACCCTACGCCATATGCGCGAAGGGTCGCTGGACTATCGTTTCTGCGGCTATATTCTCGCCTCGGGGTTACCCGGCGTTGTCTTGGGGGCCTATGTCATTCTACAACTGCCCGAAGCCTGGACCATTCTGGCACTGGGTATTCTGACCTCAGGCCTGGGGCTCTATTCGTTCACGAAAAAAGAGCTGGGGATGAATTATGCACCCCGCAACCGTAAAGGCAGAGGGCTGCTGATCGGCGGGCTCGTGATGTTTATGATCGGCTTTCTGAACGGCTCACTGACCTCAGGTACCGGACTTTTCGTGACGCTTTGGATGGTGTTCTGGTTCGGCTTTGACTACAAACGCGCCGTTACCTATGTCCTGATACTGGTGGGTTTGTTCTGGAACTCATCGGGTGCAGTCACCGTTGCCCTGCAGCAGCCACCTCAATGGGAGTGGCTACCGGCACTATTGATCGGCGCAATAATTGGCTCTTATACCGGCGCGCATCTGGCCATTAGCCACGGTAACAAACTGGTCAAACGGGCCTTTGAAACCCTGACCGTTATGGTGGGTATAAAACTAATCGGTGACGGTCTCGCGTTGCTGTTCTGAGACCAGCGCGGATGCCTGTGCCAACTGCAAGCGATGCCGCGCACTGCGGGTCAGTTCGCGCTTAACTTCTGGCAGAAGAATCGCTGACGCCGGTACCAAACGGACACCCAGTTTTTTCAGATCTGGCAGCATACGCGCCAGATAGGCCGAGGTTTCCGGGTATGGATGCCCGATAACCACCACAAAACCAAATTTATTGGCAATATTCAGCGCCCGCTGGAACTGCCCATGAATAAAGGCTTCATTGCTCTGGTGATCCAGAAAGACATGACGCTTCAGGTAAGGCACCTGATTCTCGCGGGCCTTTTTCCATCCCACCGACTTGATCGTCGTGAGGCTGTCGATAAAGTAGAGATTCCGCGCTTTGAGTGTATCCATCACCCACTGCATCGGCTGATCCATACTGGTCAACAAACTACCCATATGATTGTTGACGCCACTGACGTGCGGCGTGGCATCCAATGCCTGGTTCAGTCCCGACATCATGGCTTCGCGCTTCATCTCAGGCGTTAACGCCCCGGGACCCAATGCTTTAGCTGCGGTATTGGCCATCGGCACATGCAGCATCACTTCACGGCCGCTGTCGTGCACATCAACTGCAAATTTCTTAGCGTAAGGGGTATACGGCAGAATGGAGTACGTCACCGCACCGGGCAAAGCCAGTGCCGCTTCCCCCCGTTTGAGGTTATAGCCCATATCATCAATGATCAGCACCATCCTTGGTTCAAAGGATTGCTCCGCATGGAGCAATCCGGACAACGCGCTGAGCAGCAGCATCAGGCTGAGCTTTTGGCCCAGCTTATGAGTCCACATCAATGTTATTTTTCCTGCAATTTAACAATCGACAAGGCTTTTAATAGCGCAACTGCTTCGAACAACTGGAAATCTTCACGTAACAGTTCTCTTTCCTCTGCACGTTTATCCATGCTGCCTTTGTCAGCCTGACCATTCGCCAGATGTCCGCTAAGATCACGCTCTTTCAGGTGAGATCCACCGTTACCCAGTGGCTTAAGCTCAGCATTCCCCACTTCGATATCCGGTTCGATACCCTGCGCCTGAATAGAACGACCGTTAGGTGTAAAGTAACGTGCGGTGGTCAGCTTAATCGCCCGATCTTTCGCCAACGGCAGTATGGTTTGCACCGAGCCTTTGCCAAAGCTGTCGGTTCCCATAATCACCGCACGTTTTTGGTCTTGCAGCGCGCCTGCCACAATCTCAGAGGCCGACGCGGAGCCACCATTGATCAGAACCACCAACGGCAGTTCCGGTAGTGCGGTCTGGCTGTTCGCTTCAAACAGCTGATCGGAGTTCGGCAAACGACCTTCGGTATATACGATGGTGCCCTGTGACAGGAATGCATTCCCCACGTCCACTGCTGCCTGCAACACACCACCCGGGTTGTTACGCAGATCCAGTACTAAGCCGTTGAGGCTGTCGTCTGCTTGCAGTTTCTGCAGCTGCTTCACTAGTTCGTTGCCAGTATTGACCTGAAACTGGGTGATACGGATATAACCATAGCCGGGTTCAAGCATCCGACTTTTTACGCTGGCAACATGAATGATGTCGCGGATGACGGTGATCTCGATCGGCGTATCCCGCCCCTCGCGCAAGACGGTCAGCACGATAGGCTCGCCTGGCTCACCACGCATGTGATTGATCGCTTCTTCCAGTGACATACTGGCCACCGGTTTATCATCCAGCTGCGTAATCAGATCGCCGGCTTTTACACCCGCCCGCTCAGCCGGTGTATCGTCAATCGGGGTAATCACACGGATATAAGGCTCTTCCATGCCTACTTCGATACCCAAGCCACCAAACTCGCCGCTGGTATGTACCTGCAGGGCTTCAAACTCGTCCTTATCCATATAGTTGGAGTGAGGATCGAGACCCGCCAACATACCGCGAACGGCATCCTGCAGTAGCTTCGCATCATCCACCGGCTCAACGTAAGCATTTTTGATGCGTTCGTACACTTCGGCAAAGAGGCGAAGTTCTTCCAATGGCAGCTGCTTCGCGGATTCATCAGGTACTGCGGTTGTTTCAGCCGCTGCAGTAAAGGCAACACCACACAGAGATACCATCACCAGTGAACGCAGCGCGCGCTGCACTGTTTTATGCAGATTCATAGTTTGTTCCTTATAGTCCAGAAGCGGCTAGCGTCGGGTGAGCCAGCGTTTTGGATTGGTCGCCTTTCCTTTGTAACGGATCGCAAAATACAGCCCCGGTTCTGCCCGGCCACCACTAGCACCCACGGTCGCGACTATTTCACCGGCAGACACCCAGTCACCAACGTCACGCTGTAGTGTTTCATTGTAGCCGTAAAGGGTGAGGTAATTGCCACCGTGGTCAATTATCAGCACCAAACCGTGTCCACGTAACCAGTCAGAAAATACAACACGGCCATGATGGGCGGCTTTCACATCGCGCCCCGTCTTTGCTGCGATCCAAATGCCATCATAACGAATATTATCCGCTACGCTACCAAAGCCCCGGCGGATCTTACCGGCCACAGGCCAGGCCAGCTTGCCTTTCAGCTCACGAAAATCTTTACCATCCCGGGCCAGAGCTGCTTTATCGATGGTGCGCTGAACTTGTTTCAGTACTTTCTGCATCCGCTCACGATCCGCTTTCAAACCGGCTAAGCGCTTCTGATCAGACTTAATCTCTCCCTGAATTGCCGCCAGCGTCCTACCCCGTTCTTTGCGGCTTTTTTCCAGATCATCCCTTTCCAGCTTTAGCTGACGGCGTTTCACCACCATCTTCTGCTCAGTGTCGGACAGTTCAGTTTCCGTATTGTTCAGCTGCTCGAGGCGGGATTTGAAGCTTTTAATCTGATTGGCCAACTCACCGTTAATAATCCCGAAGTAACGCATCATGCGTGAGATTTCTTCCGGATCTCGTTGCATCAACAACACTTGCAACCAGGGCTGATGCCCCTGCTTGTATTGTTCACGTAACTGTCGGCTGATGGAAACGGCGCGCTTGTTCAACTCTTTGCGCAAATTATCACGTTTGCCTTCCAATGAACCGGCGTGTGAACCCAGCCGGGAGAGCTGCTTATCCAATGCACGAATTTGGCTACTGATCCGGCCAATGGACACCTCACTTTTTCGCAGCTTGCGGCTGAGACTGGAGGCCTGACCTTCACTTTTTGACAGTTGTTTCTGCAGACTCGCAATATCTTTTTTAAGTTTGCGAATCTGAGCGTCAGAGGCCTGACCATCCGCTGCAAGCGCAACAGAGGTCAGCGAAAAGAGGAGTAGCAGCGGCAGGCAAAGTTTGCGTAATAGCAACGAACAGCCCACCACTGACTGCCGGGTCAAGTACGGCTCCATCCTGATCCCGGCCCTGCCTTATTTAGCGAGTAACAGGGAGTTGCCGGTCATCTCTGCTGGCGCATCAACCGCCATCAGATCCAGCAAGGTCGGTGCCAGATCGCAGAGCGCACCGTCTTTTAAGCTGATGTCAGCAGCACGTGGGCCATCATAAACCAGCGCCACTGGCCAGATCGTATGGGCCGTGTGTGGCTGCCCGGTTTTCGGATCTACCATCATCTCCACGTTACCGTGGTCCGCCGTAATCAGCGCCTCACCACCCACTTCCGCCATCGCTTCCAGCACTTGGCGAATGCTGTCATCCACCGCTTCAACGGCTTTCACTGCCG
>NZ_JBFGYC010000040.1:0-14680 GCF_041587635.1 Pontibacterium sp.
CGGAAAGCAGAAAGAGCAGGTGCTCCACGCAATGCTAGCATGTTTTTTACAAGCCTCTTAAAAGGTTGTCGGGCAGGCCGTGGTTACAGGAGAAAATCAGGCAGTAATTTTACCTGAAACACCCTATGGGATACCAGAAATAGCGCGCTTATGTTGTTTGATCTTAAACGCAAGAAAGATGTAGTGCATGTAATCGGGATTATGATCCTACTGATCACCCCTGCCATCCTTAGCTACAACAGTAAAACCGAGCTTCAGGCCATCCGAGAATCCGGCAGCCTGAAATTCGTGACGCGCAATACACCGAGCACCTATTTCCTCGAAAAAGGCGACCCTGCCGGTTTCGAATATGAGCTAGCCCAGGCCTTCGCCAGTTTCATCAACGTTAAGCTTGAGGTTGTACTCGCGCCTAAGTTCAGCGAAATATTCACCATTATAAAAAATCGCGATGCACACCTTGCCGGTGCCAATCTCACGGTCACCCCGCAACGCCTTGAACAGTTTGCCTTTGCACCACCTTATCTGCAGACCAGCTCAGCATTGATCTACCGAATTACCCAAGGCCGTCCGGCACCTAAAACCCTGGATGATCTTAAGGGGCGCACGTTAGTGGTCCCCGCTAACAGCAGCCATATTGAGGCCCTGCAAACACTAAAAGCAGGCAACCCTGAACTGACCTGGACGGAAAGCCCTGACAGCTCTACGATCGATCTGCTGGAGCAGGTCCACAAGCGCACTATTGATTTCACTGTCATGGATACCGTGACTTACGAATCGCACAGCTCATATTTCCCAGGCGTCAACAAAAGCATCCCTCTGACCGAGCCTCAACCCCTCGCCTGGATGTACTCGCCACACCCGGACAACTCACTAAAACTGGCACTTGAACGTTTCTTCCAGAAACCGGAAACCGAGCAGCTGATTGAGAGACTGAAGATAAAATACCTTCAGCGAGAAAACCGGCTCAATTTCTTCGATACCGTGACCTTTCGAAAACAGATGGAAGAACGCTTCCCCCTGCTGGCACCCTACTTTCATGATGCCGAAGCTGAAACGGGGATCGACTGGCAACTGCTAGCCGCTATTGCTTACCAGGAATCACACTGGAACAGCAAAGCGGTATCCCCTACCGGCGTGCGCGGTGTCATGATGCTGACCAAAGCAACGGCGAAGGAGGTCGGCGTGACAGATCGTACCGATGCCGAACAAAGTATTCGCGGCGGTGCCCGCTACTTTCAGAAAGTGATTAAGAAAATCCCGGAACGGGTACGACAAGAAGATAAAATCTGGTTTGCGCTGGCCAGTTACAACGTAGGATTCGGTCATCTCGAAGACGCCCGCATCCTGACGCAGCGCGCAGGCAAAGATCCCAACCGCTGGGACCATGTGCGTGAGTTTTTACCTCTGCTCACCAAAGCCCGCTACTATAAAACTGTGAAACGAGGGTACGCCCGCGGCTACGAGCCAGTCATTTACGTTAAGAATATCCAGCGATATCTGGAACTGATTCGATGGGAAGTACAGTTACGCCAGATGCGAGAAGCACAACACCTAACCCCCCGCGAAATGACCGAGAGTGAAAAGAAACTGAGCAAGCTTAAAACACCACCGCTGGCACTCTGAATAAACGCCTAGCCCCCATCCTGTGATGATGACTTTGCTGCCGCTTGTTTAGCCGCTTTTTTTTCTGCACGACGCTGCTTAAAGAACAAACTGATCCGCTCGCTGCATTGATCTGCTAACACACCCGCGGTTACCTCAACCCGATGATTCATCCAGGGCTGTTCCAGCAACTGCCCATTGCTTTCAGCGACACCCGATTTAGGTTCTGACGCGCCATAAACAACCCGTCTCACCCGCGCATGCACCATCGCCCCCGCACACATGGTACATGGCTCGATCGTGACATAGAGGTCCGCGTCAACCAAGCGGTAGTTACCCACCTTCTGCGCAGCATCCCTCAAGGCCAATACCTCAGCATGGGCCGTTGGATCATGACTGCTAATCGGCTGATTCCAACCCTCACCAATCACTTGATTATCCAGCACAACCACAGCACCTACCGGTACTTCACCCGCTTCCGCCGCACACTCGGCCAACGCCAACGCACACTGCATCCAGTGATTATCTTGCTGTGCCTGCATCTCATCACTCATGGAATAACAACCCACTCCTATCTGCCCCGCTCTTCACTCGCATACCGCTGTATGCGAACCCATATTCTACGCAATAAAAAACCCGCATCAGCGGGTTTTTATTATGACAAATAATCTGTTGTGATTATTCCCACTCAATCGTCGCAGGTGGCTTAGAGCTTACATCGTAAGTTACACGAGAGATGTGAGGAATCTCGTTGATAATGCGCCCGGATACCGTTTCCAGCAACTCGTAAGGCAGATGCGCCCAGCGAGCGGTCATGAAATCGATCGTTTCAACTGCACGCAATGCAACCACGTACTCGTAACGACGACCGTCACCCACCACACCTACAGATTTCACCGGCAGGAATACGGCAAATGCCTGGCTGGTCTTGTGATACCAATCAGCCTTGTGCAGCTCTTCAATGAAGATCGCATCGGCTTCACGCAGGATATCCGCATATTCTTTCTTCACTTCACCCAGAATACGCACGCCGAGACCCGGACCTGGGAATGGATGACGGTACACCATATCGTATGGAAGACCCAGTTCCAGACCCAGCTTACGGACTTCATCTTTAAACAACTCACGAAGAGGCTCAACCAGCTCCATCGCCATGTCATCAGGCAAACCACCCACATTGTGGTGCGACTTAATCACATGCGCCTTGCCGGTTTTGGATGCAGCAGACTCGATCACGTCAGGGTAGATCGTACCCTGCGCCAGGAAGTTCACATCCTGCAGCTTAGTCGCTTCTTCATCGAATACTTCAATGAAGGTATTACCGATAATCTTACGTTTTTTCTCTGGATCGCTTTCACCACCCAGACGCCCCAGGAACAGCTCTTCAGAGTCGGAACGGATGACACGTACGCCCATGTTCTTCGCGAACATGTCCATCACCTGATCACCTTCGTGTTTGCGCAACAAACCGTTATCGACAAACACACAGGTCAGCTGGTCACCAATCGCTTTGTGCAACAGCGCAGCGACAACTGAAGAATCCACACCACCGGACAGACCCAGCAGAACCTTCTGATCTCCAACCTGATTGCGTACTTTTTCAATCTGGTCAGTAATAATGTTTGCTGGATTCCACAACGCTTCAGTGCCACAGATCTCAAGAACAAAGCGCTCCAGAATACGACCACCCTGTTTGGTATGCGTTACTTCCGGGTGGAACTGCACACCATAGAAGTTCTTCTCTGGGTGGCACATCGCAGCAATTGGCGCGGAATCGGTAGACGCGATAATACCAAAGCCTTCAGGCAGCTCGGTGACCTTATCACCGTGGCTCATCCAGACATCCAACAGCAGGGAGCCATTGTTCGCCAGGTGATCTTCGATACCTTCCAGCAAACGACTTGGGCTATCTTCCAAGCGTACCTTCGCATAACCAAACTCACGCTTTTCAGAAGTTTCAACTTTACCGCCCATCTGTGCGGCCATCGTCTGCATGCCGTAGCAAATACCCAGAACAGGAACACCCAGCTCAAATACCACATCCGGTGCACGTGGTGATTCACCTTCTGTTACAGACTCAGGTCCACCCGCCAGAATAATCCCTTTTGGATTAAAATCACGAATAGCCTGATCATCCAGGTCCCAGGCGTAAATCTCACAATAAACACCAATCTCACGTACACGACGTGCAATCAGTTGCGTGTACTGGGAACCGAAATCCAGAATCAGAATGCGTTGAGCATGAATATCTTGTGTCATCTACTGTCACTCCAGTGGAGGATCTGAAACGAAAATGGGGCGGTTCACACCACCCCATTCGTCATAATGGATAAAAATTAACCGACGCGGTAGTTTGGCGCTTCTTTAGTGATGCTCACGTCATGGACGTGGCTCTCAGCCATACCAGCGTTAGTGATTCGTACAAACTGTGGTACAGAGCGCATTACGTCAATGCTTTCACTACCGGTGTAACCCATGGAAGCACGCACACCGCCCATCAGCTGGTGCACAACACCGGCCATCGGACCTTTACAAGGTACACGACCCTCAATGCCTTCCGGTACAAGCTTCTCTACGCCTGCATTTGCGTCCTGGAAATAACGATCAGAAGAACCCGTTGTCTGACCCATTGCACCCAGCGAACCCATACCACGGTAGGATTTAAAAGCACGACCCTGGAACAGCTCAACTTCGCCCGGCGCCTCATCGGTACCTGCTAGCATAGAGCCCACCATCACTGCAGAAGCACCTGCAACGATCGCTTTTGCCAGATCACCAGAGAAACGGATACCACCGTCCGCTATGACCGGAATACCGTATTTTTCCAGTGCAGCGGAAACGTTAGCCACCGCACTAATCTGCGGCACACCAACGCCCGCCACAATACGCGTTGTGCAGATAGAACCTGGGCCGATGCCCACCTTAACACCATCTGCACCCGCTTCAGCCAGCGCAATGGCCGCTTCAGCTGTCGCAATGTTACCGCCAATCACCTGTACCTGAGGGAAAGTTTGCTTAACCCAGGCGACACGATCAATTACACCTTTGGAGTGGCCATGCGCAGTATCAACGATAATCACATCAACACCGGCATTCACCAGCGCTTCTACGCGATCAGGTGTTTCAGGGCCCGTACCCACAGCCGCACCAACGATCAGGCGAGCCTGACCATCTTTAGCCGCATTTGGATATGCCTTGGCTTTGTTCATGTCCTTCACGGTCATCATGCCGCAAAGTTTAAAGTCTTCATCAACGACCAGGATCTTTTCAATGCGGTGCTTACGCAGCAGGTTGCGGACTTTATCTTTATCCACACCTTCTTCAACCGTCACCAGACGCTCTTTTGGCGTCATGATTGACGCTACTGTTGCATCCAGGTGATTTTCAAAGCGCATATCACGACTGGTCACCAGACCCACCAGCTCGCCATTATCGATCACAGGGAAACCAGAGAATCCCATCTGAGCGGCCAGCTTATGAAGCTCACCTACCGTCATATCGGAAGAACAGGTCACAGGATCGTTCACGACACCTGCTTCATATTTCTTCACACGGCGAACTTCTTCTGCCTGCTGTTCAATGGTCAGGTTCTTATGGATGATACCAATACCACCCTCCTGAGCCATCGCAATCGCCAGACGAGATTCAGTCACTGTATCCATCGCCGCAGATACCAGCGGGATATTCAGTTCGATACCCTTAGTCAAACGGGTTTTAAGGGAAACGTCTTTGGGCAGTACTTCTGAGTAGCCCGGAACCAGCAACACATCGTCAAAAGTAAGTGCGTCTTCAGCGATTCGCAACATTCGCAGCCAACCTGTATTTCGTTGAAAAAATTAAGAGCGGAATTATACAGCCATTAGACTTTTTGCTCAATCCATCCAACGCAATATGCAACGATAAATTCATATCCCAATATGACCCAAACTCAAGTACCGAAAGATAAAGCACTTATTCCCCCCTCAAGGCGATTCAGCCAACCCTGAACTTGGTTTAAGATGAGCGCCATGTATAGCGATAATCAAAACACCACGCGGGCGATTTCAGTCACCGAGCTGAACAAACAGGCACGCTCCCTACTTGAACGTTCCTTCCTGATGATCAGCGTGGAAGGCGAACTCTCCAATTTTGTTCGCCCCAGTTCTGGCCACTGGTATTTCACATTAAAAGACAGCAAGGCCCAGGTTCGCTGCGCCATGTTCAAAAACCGTAGCCATTTCTTGAAGTATCAACCCAAGAACGGCGACCGGGTGATTGTCCGCGCTAAAGTCAGCCTTTATGAAGGTCGCGGTGATTATCAGCTGATCTGTGACTATATGGAGGAAAGCGGGTCAGGCAAATTGCAGCAGGCTTATGACGAGTTAAAAGCACGCCTGCATCACGAAGGTCTGTTTGATAGCCAGCACAAACAGCCACTGCCCGACCATCCCTCTCATATTGGTATTATCACCTCGCCTACAGGAGCCGCTGTACACGATGCCCTGACCGTTCTGGAGCGCCGCTTCCCCGGATTACCGGTCACGCTGTACCCGACCGCAGTACAAGGTGAAGACGCCACGGCGCAAATTGTACGGGCAATTGAACTTGCCAACAGGCACAACGCATGTGATGTATTAATCGTCGGTCGTGGCGGTGGATCGTTGGAGGATCTCTGGGCCTTTAACGAAGAACCGGTGGCCCGCGCCGTGTTTAACAGCCAGATTCCGGTGATCAGCGCGGTGGGACACGAAGTAGATGTCGTCATTACCGACTTTGTTGCCGATGTCCGCGCGCCCACACCCTCAGCCGCCGCCGAGATGGTGAGTCCGGATCAGCGCAACCTGCAACTGCGTCTGAACCAGTCACGCCAGCGCTTATCGCTGCAACTGCAACGCCAGCTGCGAACGAAACAAGAAAGCCTTCATGCACTGCGTGCCCGCCTGCGTCATCCGGGTGATCAGCTAAGACAGCAATCACAGCGACTGGATGATCTGGAACAGCGAATGCAACGCGCGATCCATCAACGCCTGAATCAACGCAGAACCAGGCTGGACCAACTACAGCAGCGTCTGAACAATCAACAACCCAATCAACAGATCAGCCGTTACCGCCAACAGGTGCAGCAGTCGTATCAGCATTTGCAACAACTACTGCATACTCGACTGTTACAAGCTCGCATGGAATTGAAGGGACAAGCCGGTCGCTTGCATGCGGTCAGCCCTCTGGCCACCCTGGATCGAGGCTATGCCATTATCCACGACACGCAAGGAAAGGTCATACACGATAGCCAACAGGTCCAGGCCGGGGACCGCATAGAGGCCCGTTTGCAACAGGGCCGCCTGCAATGCACCGTCGACGATATTATTACGGAGAATAACTGATGCGCTTGATGAAACCGCTCGTGACTACATCGCTGGCACTGATCCTCAGCACCGCCCTTTATGCGGGTGATCTACCCAAAGAATCTCGAGTCCCGGGCGGAATCGCCGTGGTACCACTGTCCGGTCTTGTTTCCACCACAGCGCCAAAAGCTGATTTTCGCGGAAATCGCGTGATGGTCGTCAGTGCCACAGGGACTGCCTACGAAAATCAGACGCGTTGGCTGGCCGTTGTTGGTATCCCACTCAAAGCAAAATCAGCACAGAAGCTGGTGATTTCAGCGGGCGGCGAAAAGTATCCGTTTACGATCGAGGATAAAGAGTACAAAGCGCAGTATTTGACCATTAAAAATAAGAAACACGTGAATCCTGACCCTGAGCAGGTCAAACGCTGGCGACGGGAAAAAGCTGAGATGGTCGGTGCGTTCAAGCACTGGGATCCCATCGCTCAACCTCCTGTCACTTTTGCCCTGCCCGCAAAAGGCCCATTCAGCAGCCCATTTGGCCTGAAGCGCTTTTTTAATAAACAACCCCGCAACCCTCACAGTGGATTGGATATCGCAGCCCCACTCGGCGCACCGATTACGGCTCCCGCCTCAGGCACCGTGCTCACCACCGGCAATTACTTTTTTAATGGCAATACGGTCATCATGGACCACGGACAGGGTTTGACCACCATGTACTGCCATATGAGCCGGATCGACGTAAAACCGGGCGACAAACTCAATACCGGTGACACGCTTGGTCTGATCGGAAAGACTGGCCGCGTTACCGGACCACATCTTCATTGGAGCGTAAGCTTGAATAATGTGCGCGTCGACCCAATATTATTTCTCAACAACTAATCAGGCCGACGCACCGCCGGTCTTAACATCTCTGGAACAGACAACATGTCCGAACTGAAACTGGAAACAACCGAACAGAAAGCGAGCTACGGCATCGGTCGTCAGATGGGCGATCAGCTGGCAAGCAACAGCTTTGAAGGCGTAGACCTGAATGCACTCTCCGCAGGTATCCGCGATTCTTTTAACGGCGAAGCGATGGCAATCGAAGTCAGCGAAATTCAGGCTGCTTTTGACGTTATCAACCAGCGTCTGCAGGAAGAACAGCAGAAGCAGGCAGAACAGTTCGTAAAAGCGGGTGAAGAGTTCCTGGCAGACAATGCTAAACGTGAAGGTGTTGTCACTCTGGAATCCGGTCTGCAGTACGAAGTCGTTGAAGCGGGTGAAGCTGATGGCGAAAAACCTGTTGCCAGCTCCAAAGTTCGCACACATTACCACGGCACATTCATCGACGGTAAAGTCTTTGATAGCTCCTACGACCGCGGTCAGCCAGCTGAATTCCCTGTAGGCGGCGTTATCGCTGGCTGGACTGAAGCATTGCAGCTGATGACCAAAGGCTCTAAATGGCGTTTGTATGTCCCTTACAACCTGGCATACGGTGCTCAGGGTTCCCCTGGCGGCATTCCTCCGTACTCCGCACTGGTATTTGACGTAGAGCTGCTGGAAATTCTGTAAGCCGCTTCACGTTTGCCAGCCGGTCATCGCACCGGCTGGTACCTCCCCTCCTTTAACACTCTTCATCCGGAGATACCTCCCTGTGAAACTATTCCACCAGATCTATGGCAACGGTGAACCGCTGATCATCATGCATGGCCTGTTTGGTACCTATGAAAACTGGGGTACGCAGATCAAAGCACTGTCAGAACATTTTCAGGTGGTCGCAGTGGATATGCGCAACCATGGTCGTTCAGGCCATGACCCGATCATGGATTACCCATCCATGGCCGCGGATATTGTTGAGTTGATGGATGACCTGAGTATAGAGAACGCCCATATTCTCGGGCACTCGATGGGGGGGAAAGCCGCTATGCAGCTGGCGCTGAATTATCCTGACCGTATCCGCAAGTTAATCGTCGTGGATATCGCTCCGGTTGAATACAGCCCACATCATCAGGATGTCTTTGCAGGGTTGTATGCGATCCAGCTGGATCAGCTAAAGTCACGCAGCGAAGCGGACAAACAACTGGCTCAACACGTGGCCGAACCTGGGGTCCGTGCATTTCTGCTGAAAAACCTCTACCGCAATACTGAAAAGCAGTTCGACTGGCGCATGAATCTGGATGTGCTGCATGATCAGTACGACACGATCGGTGCCGCACCGCAAGGCTCTCCATTTCAGGGAAAAACCCTGTTTATCAAAGGTGCCGAATCCAGCTATATTCTGCCAGAACACAAAGATCAGGTGCTTAGCCTGTTTCCGAATACAGGCTACAAACTCATGCAAGGTGCCGGCCACTGGCCACATGCCGAAAAGCCGTCTATTTTCGGAAAAATTGTCCTGGGATTTTTAGAGAACTAAGAAGCTCTAAAGAGCTTGGGGAAAGCGGGAAAGCGAGAACCGCCAGCTTAGACCTGCTGTTCGATCAGACTGCCTTCAGGAAATACTTTACTGAACACACCGGTCTCGACTAACCGACGCTCCATCTCCAACTGGATATTATCCAACGTTGGCACACCGTTTTGCGCCGGTTTCTGTGATACGTTATTTTCAGCCGTAACATCGCTGACTGCAGCATCACGGGATACGCGGTTGGGTGACATACCTGGTTCAGATTGACCACTCTCTTTCGCCGCTTCCGTATTATCGGCTTCATCCTGCTGTTGTGCATTTTCTTCTAGCGATAAGCTAGCAAGCGCCTCTGTCAGCAAGGCTTGCGCTTTCGCAGCGACCTGACGGTCTTGCGTTGAAGGCTCCGCCGGTGCCAGCGCGGCTGCGATCACGGTACGCATTTTCTCAATGGTCGCTTGGGGATCATTCGCCACCGCCGAGGTATCAACACTCACCTCACCTCCCGTGGCATACATACGGCCATCCGGCCCCCGAGTATATTCCAGCGAAGGAGCGCCCGTATGCTGACCACCCACAGACGCATGCGCCTGCTCGTGCTGCCGGACTTCACGATCACGGGCTTCCAGCTCCTGAACAACTTTGAGCTCTTCTTCAGATAGCTGAGTCGCAGAACCGTTTGCGGATTGCCCCTGATCCTTTTCTGATCCATCAGCTTTGCGCCCGGCAGCCGAATCGGTTGCGGGCTTAGCTGCGCTTTCAAGGTCAGTCGATGGGATCCCAACTGAGGTGGTTTTATCAGGCTGAATAGCACGATCACCCGCAGGTGTAACCGCGGGTGAGGATAGGAGTGGTGGGATTAACGCGCCAGCCGCAAACAATTCCATCTGACAGGCTCAGACGTGAATATTGATATTGCCGCCCACGGTTTCGGAGGTCGGTGTAACAACTTTGGTGGTTGCCGCTTCCGCTTCCTGCACAGTGGTATCTTTTACCGCACTGACACTGGCTGGTTCACGCCCGGTTGCTTCCTCGGCATGGTCAGATTTTCCGCTGCCATGCAGATCCCCGGATGCCTTAGCGACATTATCCATGGTTCTGTTTTGTCCGATTACGCCGGATTGCAGTGCATTGGTGACGTTCATAGGACCTCCTCTCAACCTTCCATCATACTCTGCAGCACATTCATCAAAGGATGAAATCACTACAAATAGTCATACTTCCAGAAAGGAGTGTAGACCAGAATCAGAACCTGGTCACTAATTAGCCAGCAAACAGCCGATCAATATCAATAAACTCAGCGATATTATCCGGTGTCGGATCAGCAACATGAGGGATCTCCGCCAACATGGGAGCACGCAACATATTGGCAATGGTGTCACGATTTTCTTCGTAGCACTCCATATCAGCATCAATGCGATTCGCGATCCAACCGGCCAGCGGAATACCATCACGCGAGATGCTTTCTGCACTCATTAATGCATGATTGATACACCCCAGCTTCATCCCCACCACCAGAATCACCGGAACCTGCAACGATTTAGGGATCTGCGCCATGGTTTCACGGTAGCTCAGCGGAACACGCCAACCACCCGCACCTTCCACCAGCACCAAATCAGCGGGTTGCATCATCGCGCCACGACAGTACGCCGCAATACGCTCACCAGACATCATACGACCTTCTCGCATCGCTGCGATATGCGGTGCAATCGCAGGCTCAAACGCAATTGGGTTCACCTGATCGTAACTCAGCTTCACGCTGGCGGTTTCTTGCAGCAACACCGCATCAGAGTTGCGTAAACCCTCTGGAGTATCTTCGCAGCCAGCAGCCACAGGTTTCAGACCAATCGTCCGCTTGCCAGCCTTGTTGGCCGCAGCCAGTAAACCGGCGGTTACAATGGTTTTACCTGCATCAGTATCTGTGCCGGTAATAAAAAAGCTTCTCTTCGCCATATTAGTTTCGCTTAATTTGTCTGACGCTTACTGAAAACGCCGTAATACACTTGGTAAGTGGCAGGCAGGTATCCTTCCGCGTGCCGTTGCGCTTCATAGGCTTCACTAAACGCCCTGACCCGTGCCCGACCGGTCAAACCAGAAGGCTGACCGGCATTCATATTGTGGGCACCGATGCCTTTTAACTCATTGGTCAGATCACGTAAGCGGGCGTACCGGCAGACGCGGAATTCAGTTTCGATGGTATCGATATGCAGCATTTCAGGCACGTCCGCTTTCATCTCAGACCAGTCGATAAACTGATTAACATGGATCAGATCATCTACCTGAGCCCACGCCGTACGCAGCTCATGCAGTGTGTCCGGACCCAGTGTACTGAACACAAAACGGCCACCGGGCTTTAACACTCGGCAGATTTCTGAGAAAAGACGATCGGTCTGTTCACACCACTGAATCGCCAGGCTGGTAAAGATCAGGTCAACGGAATTATCTACCAGCGGCAGCGCTTCTGCATCGCCACATAACCACACGGTATCATCAACCGGACGCTGCTCGCGGGAGAAATTAAGCATCCCCTCCGCCAGATCCAGACTGATCATAAACGCCTGTGGATAACGTTGTTTGAGGCGTGGAGTGAAATACCCTGTGCCACTGCCCAGATCCATCACCACTTCCGGCTGGGTGTCAGGCAAGCGCGTCAGCAGTTCATGCCCTACATCCCGTTGCAGTTCCGCAACGGAATCATAAGAGCTGGCAGCACGACTGAAAGAATCAGCGACGCGCTTTTTATCAAAGGCTGAGGGACTCATTCAGACACGCTCGCCAAGAAACTGATGACCTCATCGCTCCACATCTTGGAATGGGAGATAAATGGCAGGTGACCTGCGCCATCATAAACGGTCGTTTTCACGCCGTCGTTGATGTGCGCGCAAGCGTCAGCAGCGGCAACCGGAACCAACAGGTCCTTATCACCAAACTGCATCAGTACTGGCTGATTCACATCGACCAGCGATGCACGTGCATCGGTCTCTAACAGGGTCAGCGCAGGTGCCAGTGCGGCGTGCGAACCTTCTTTAACCAGCTGTTTGAGCAGTTTCAGGGTGTCTCGACCGGCGTCGGCCCCTTGAGTTTGCAACATAATAAAGCGGGTCAGCGTCTTCGTCGGATTATCGTTCAGCGCATCTTTAAAGCCGGTATAAGTATCGGTCGCCATCGCTGGCAGCCAATCATTTCGAGCAACAAAACATGGGTTAGACGCCACCGTGATCAACGCCGAAATACGTGCCGGTGCTTTAGCCGCAGCCGCAACAGCAAGCTGGCCACCCAAGGACCAACCCAGCCAATGGGCCCGTTCTGGCGCCGCATCCAACAACGCATCAACCGCAGCATCAAACGTAAACTCAGGTTCCAATGCAGGCGATTGCCCCAATCCAGGCAGATCAATCAATGTCAGCTTGAAGTGCTGCTCCAGCAACGGCATAACCGTTTGCCAGACAGAGGAGCTCATTCCCCAGCCATGCAGTAAGACCAGATCAGGCTTTGACGGATTTCCACAGGTTTCCGTGTACAGTTTAATCACGTTTCTGACTCACTTTTTCAAGTACATCCAGCAAGCGTGTCACCTGCGCTTCGGTATGGGTTGCACTGAACGTCACACGCAGCCGGGCACTGCCCTGCGGTACAGTCGGTGGACGAATTGCACCGATAAAAATGCCTTCAGCCTCAATCGCGGCGCTCATGCGCATCGCTTCAGCAGAATCCCCGACCATAATCGGCTGTATCGGTGTCGGCGAATCCATCAATTCCAGTCCCAGTTGTTCACAACCGTCACGGAACTGCTTGATCAGTGCAGCCAGCTTATCCCGACGCCACTCTTCGTCGCGCAGGATTTTCAGGCTCGCCAGTGTCGCCATCGCTACGGCTGGCGGCATACTGGTGGTGTAAATATAGGTCCGTGCGTGCTGTACCAATGTTTCGATCAGCTCTTCGCTACCGGCAACAAAGGCCCCTGCCGTGCCAAAGGCTTTACCCAGCGTGCCCACTAGCACCTGCACGTCATCTTGTCCGAGATCAAAATGCTCGACACAGCCCCGACCACCTTTGCCGACACAGCCGAAGCCATGCGCATCATCCACCATCACCCAGGCATTCTGGGCTTTTGCGCTTTTACACAACTCAGGCAGATCGGCAATATCTCCGTCCATACTGAATACGCCGTCGGTGACAACCAACTTACGACGGGCATCACTGCGCTCAAGACGTTGGGTCAGGCTCTGTGCATCGTTATGCAGATAACGCTGAAAGCGAGCCCCGCTCAGCAGTCCCGCATCCAGCAGAGAGGCATGGTTGATACGGTCTTCAAATACCGCATCACGCTTATCCAGCAAGGCATTCACTGCGCCGAGGTTAGCCATGTAACCGGTGGAAAACAGCAGCGCACGCGGACGCCCCGTAAATTCGGCCAGCGCTTCTTCCAGCTCATGGTGTGCCAGACTATGACCGTTCACCAGATGAGACGCACCGCCCCCCACACCGTACTGATCAGCGCCCTGTTTCAGCGCCTGAATCACATCCGGGTGGTTGGCCAGGCCAAGATAGTCGTTAGAGCAGAACGCCAGATAACGTTTGCCGTCCACCTGTACTTCAGGGGCCTGAGGGCTTTCCAGCATACGCCGCTGACGATAAAGGGATTGGGATTTACGGGCGGTCAGTTCATCCCGTAACTGATCAAATGACATAAGCAGATCCGATCAACAGAGGAAGGTGCGCAGGCTCTCTGATGAAAGCGAACCTGCGTAAATATGATCAGGAGGTGATCAGGCTTCGTAGAAGTGCGAGCTATCCTGCTGCTTCTGCAGATCTTTCATAATCACCTGCTGCTGTGTTTCGTCGTTCTCAGAGATACGCTGTTCCGGGTTAATGCCCAGACGCTTAAACAGCTGAAGGTCACGATGTGTTTCAGGGTTTGGCGTGGTCAGCAGACACTCACCGTAAAAGATGGAGTTAGCACCGGCCATAAACGCCATCGCCTGCATTTCATCGCTCATCGCTTCACGGCCTGCAGACAAACGTACGTGAGACGCTGGCATCATGATACGTGCCACAGCGATAGTACGCAGGAAGTCCAGGTTGTCCAGATCATCGGCATTTTCCAGCGGCGTACCCTTCACTTTCACCAGCATATTGATCGGCACACTTTCCGGCGGTACCGGCATGTTAGCCAACTGACGCAACAAACCAATGCGGTCAGTTGCTGTTTCACCCATACCCAGAATCCCGCCACTGCAGATTTTCATACCGGATTCACGCACGTTGTGCAGGGTATCCAGACGATCCTGATAGGTACGGGTGGTGATAATCTTGTCGTAAAACTCAGGTGAGGTATCCAGATTGTGGTTGTAATAATCCAGACCCGCATC
>NZ_JBFGYC010000041.1:0-14676 GCF_041587635.1 Pontibacterium sp.
CTGCATATCCCTCAGGAGTTTCAGGAACCGTTTGAACCGACTCATGACAATATGTCTCAGTTACAGTTGCACAAGGGACTGACCAGCTTTGAGCTAGCCGCTAATTTACGCTGTGCGTTGTCAGGTATTGTGGCAGGTAACGTGAAGGAGCCGGGAATCCGTGCGATTGAAAAGCATGGTCCGTTTGAGATTGAAGGTGAACCGGAGATGATGGCTGAGCTGGATCAGTTGTTGACCTCCTTTGTTGATCAGCGGCGCATGAAACTAAATTACAAAGAATACACGCCGTGCTATCGCATCAAACAGGCTGAAGCCAATGCGGAAGAGGTCAGCGAAGCCTGACGTTCTAATTAGTTATTGTTTTCCCTGAAGTTAAGAAGGCGCTTTCCATAGCGCCTTTTCTATTTGCGTTTTTAAGCTTCAGTCTCCGTCTGCATCCATTAGCAGTTGCCGATTCCCGCCACAGGCAGTGCTGTTTTGAGTAATCGTTTTTTCCTGCACAAAGCGTTGCAGATAGTGAGGGCCACCTGCTTTGGGTCCTGTACCGGACAGATTCATCCCGCCAAACGGCTGCGAACCCACGACAGCGCCGATCTGGTCGCGATTCACATAGATATTGCCCACTTGGGCGATGTCGACAATGTGGTGGATAGTTTGACTGTTACGCGAATGAATACCCAGCGTCAGACCGTAGCCAGAGCGATTGATCTCCTCAACCACTTGCATCAGACGTTCAGCAGGGAAACGTACAATATGTAATATCGGGCCAAAGGTCTCTCCCACCAGCTCATCCATGGTATGCAAGCGTATAATCGTGGGTGGTACAAAGTAGCCGGGGTCATGTTCGGTGCCCACCGGAAGCTCATACAGTAGCCTTCCCTGAGAACGTGCCAACTCAATATGCTGGTGCAGTTCATCCATCGCAGGCTGGTCGATGATGGGGCCTACATCCACATCAAACCGGTGTGGGTCCCCCAACTTTAACTCCTGAGTTGCCCCAATCAGTTTCTCGGTGACGGCATCGGCAATCTCTTCCTGCAGATATAGAACCCTAAGTGCTGAACAGCGCTGTCCTGCACTGGCAAATGCAGAGCGCACAACATCCTTTACGATTTGTTCAGGCAGTGCGGTACTGTCGGCAATCATGGCGTTGAGGCCACCGGTTTCTGCAATCATCACCGGTAGCGGTGCCCCTAACCGTTGGGCAAGGGTGGCGAACAGATCTGATGCGGTGGCACTGGAGCCGGTAAATACCACGCCTGCCAGGCGGTAGTCTTTTAGCAACAGGTCGCTGAGTTCCGCACCACTGTAGGGGATCAGCTGCAATACGGTGGCCGGTAAACCGGCTTCAAGCCAGAGTTCAGTGGCACGGCACGCAATTAATGAGGTTTTGCTGGAGGGCTTAGCCAGCACCGCATTGCCGGTGACGAGTGCGGCGGCAACCTGCCCGGTAAAGATGGCTAACGGGAAATTCCATGGACTGATGCAGAGGAATACCCCGCGGCCTTTCAGTTGTAGCTCGTTACTTTCGCCGGTGACAGAGATCAGTTCGCGGCTGTTGAGTTGACTCATGGCCTGAGCGGCATAGTAGTGACAGAAATCGATGGCCTCTCTGATCTCATCAATTGCATCACGCAGGGTTTTACCTGCTTCATACATACACAGCTGGATCAGTTCAACACGGTTTTCTTCGAGCAGGTTTGCATAACGGGTTAAGACGTTTGCACGCTCCGAGACGGGAGTATCCCGCCATGAGGGCCATGAGCGACAGGCATCAGTGAACGCCTGTTTGATCTGATCTGGTGTGGCGGTGTCCAATATCCCGATCTGCTTTTCAATATCGTGGGGGCAATAGATTGCTGTGCTTTCAGTCCCTTGATGGCGTTCACCGGATATCAAGGGTGTGGCATGCCAGGTATTTTGTTCAAAACGATCCAGCTCATTCCGTAGCGCTAATAGCGCCTGACTTGAGCCGTAGTTGAAACCCTCAGCATTACGACGTGTATTGGCGTAGATATCCCCGGGGAGTGGTATGCGAGGGTTGCGCAGCGCACTGGTTTGTTTCAGGCGTTCGACGGGGCTTTTTAACAGGCTGTTAATGGGAATGCTGCGATTATTCGCTTTGAAGACAAAGGAGCTATTTGCCCCATTTTCCAGTAGGCGCCGCACCAGATAGGGCAGTAGTTCACGATGATCCCCTACGGGTGCATAGATACGACAAGGTAGGCGCTGTTCTCGGCAAATTTGTTGATACAGGCCATCACCCATGCCATGGAGTCGCTGGAACTGAATCGGCTTATTGCCAGGAATTTCCAACAGCTGAGCCGCGGTTAATGCATTGTGGGTAGCAAATTCAGGTACCAGCGAGTGGCACTGTTCCGACAGTAAGAAACGTGCGCAGACCAGATAGGCGATATCGGTACTCGCTTTGAGGGTATATACCGGATAGTCCTCGAGCCCCTGTTGCTGGGCCTGTTTAATCTCAGCATCCCAGTATGCGCCTTTGACCAAGCGCACCGGTATTGGTGTATCCAGTTCTCGACCGAGATGTTCCAGCCACGCAAGGGTCGGCAGGGCACGTTTACCATACGCTTGTACAGCCAGCCCCAGCTTGCCCCAGCCAATGACCAGATCGGTACGCAGTAATTCCTTGAATAGATTGAGGCTGAGTTCCAGTCGATCGGCTTCTTCTGCATCCAGAGTGATGCCCACATCCACGGCACGGGCAGCGACGATCAGTTGCAGTAAGCGGTCAGTCAGTTCCTGAAAAACGCGGCGGTTTTTCAGGTTTTCGAAACGTGGATGAAGGGCGGACAGTTTGATCGAAATAGTTGTATCGGCTGCACTGTTTTGTAGGCCAACGGTCTCAATCGCATTCAGGTAAGCATTGAAGTAATGTTCGGCATCCTGACCGCTGACGGCCGCTTCTCCCAACATATCGAAGGAAAACTGGCTGAGTTCAGGGTCATAGTCGCAACGTTTATCACAGGCATCTTGAATATTCTCGGCGAACACAAAGTTCTCACCGAGTGAGCGCATGATCAGTTTCATCGCCTGCAGTAAAGCGGGCCGTCCTAAACGCCGTCGTACGGATGCGTAAAGGCCTGACGGACTGCTGTCCTGCGATACCAGCCGCTGCCCCATCGCAATACCCCAGATGGATGTATTGAAGAGCGTGCTTTCACTGCTACCCAGTGCTTGCTCCCAATCTGCGGAATCCAGTTTGTCTTCAACCAGTGCGTAAGCGGTCTCCGCATCAGGGATACGCAGCAGTGCTTCTGCCATCGACATCAATGCTAACCCCTCATCGGAATTAAGACTGAACTGGCTCAGGAGGCTGTGCAGATCAAATTTGCTGGTGGGTTGTTCGCGTAGGGTTGTCAGCCACGTCGCGGCCAAATTGGCGGCGCCGGGCGTGTCTGGCACTAATTGTTGGAGTTCTGCGACCATCAGCTTTTCGTCAGCGGTGTAGTGGTCGCATAGTTCCTGCCAGAGGCTTGGCAGATCTTCCTGATGAAATTCAGGTGTGAAGTAGTGAAATAGCGGATGCATCTGTCACCGCCTGATTGTCCGTGAATGTCCGGATCAGTTTAGTTCAAGCGCAAGGTTCATGCACTGGATGTTTGGTGATGAAAGGCGTGTAACGTATAAGTAGGAAGAGACTAGAAGATACCACCCCGGCAGGGGAAATGGGCCGGGGTGATATGACCTGCCGTAAGCGTGTGAGCTTACGGCAGCTAAGGGTATTTAAACGCGCTCGAACAACGCGGCGATACCCTGACCACCACCAATACACATCGTCACAACAGCATAACGGCCACCCGTACGCTGTAGTTCATACAGTGCTTTGACGGTAATGATTGCGCCAGTTGCACCAATCGGGTGCCCCAGAGAGATACCGGAACCGTTGACGTTTACTTTATCCATCGGCAATTCCAGATCACGGCACACGGCCAGTGCTTGAGCGGCGAATGCTTCGTTTACTTCCCAAACGTCGATATCACCCACACCCAAACCAGCTTTGTCCAGCAACTTACGTACCGCTGGGACAGGACCAATACCCATATATTTAGGTTCTACGCCAGCGAAGCTGTAACCCGCCAGACGTGCCATTGGTTTCAGGCCTTTAGCTTCAGCCACGTCAGCGGCCATCAATGTGACTGCGGCGGCCGCATCGTTGATGCCGGATGCGTTACCCGCAGTGACAGATCCGTCTTTTTTGAATGCTGGGCGCATTTTGGTCAGATCAGCCTGAGTCAGTCCGTGACGGGTGTGTTCGTCTGTATCAAACACAACGGTTTTACGGCGCTCAGTGATTTCGATTGGCAGAATCTGGTCTTTAAAACGGCCTTCTTTAATCGCCGCTTCTGCGCGATTGTGGCTCGTGACTGCCAGTGCGTCCTGATCTTCGCGGCTGATATCCCATTTATCTGCAACGTTTTCTGCTGTGATACCCATGTGCGTATCATCAAACGGACAGGTTAGGGCACCGACCATCGCATCAATAATCTTGCCATCACCCATACGCTGACCGAAACGGGCGCTTGGCATCCAGTACTGGGCACGGCTCATCACTTCGGTACCACCGGCAACGGCAGCGTCGCACTGATCTGTTTCGATCTGTTGTGCGGCAGTGATGATGGCCTGTAGGCCACTACCGCACAAGCGGTTAACGGTAACAGCGGGTGTTTCGTGTGGAAGGCCACCGTTGACGGCTGCTGCACGGCTGACGTACATATCCTGACGTTCGGTATGAACCACGTTACCAAATACGGCGTGACCGAAATCTTCCGGTGCTGCGCCGGAACGTTTTACTGCTTCTTCAACACAGGCTGCCCCCAATTCGCCCGGGGTTTTGCTCTTAAGACTGCCGCCAAATCCACCGATTGCGGTACGTACGCCACTAAGAACTACAATGTCTCGATTGCTCATTCTGCATCCTTCTTCGTTGTCGTTATTATTTCTTCTTATAGTGAGCCACCGGTTATTGCTTCCCTGGGTGGCTATTTCCTGTTCAGGAATGCTTCCACTGTATCACTCCTATGTGACGCCGCTATACGATGGACTTAAGCAATTGGTCGTAAATAGACCAATGTCTGAGTCCTGAATGCGTCTTGCCGTGACATTGTCGGGTTATGACAATGTCACTCTAAAGGAGTATATTTGGCTCTGCTTTTGGTTGTGGTTTCAGGTTGGATATTGGTTTGAAAAACAGATTAGTTGTGACCCTGACAACCGTGCATGGATCGCGGCAGTTCTTTTTGAGTCAGCTGGCCCGCTATGCATTGGTTGTGTTCGTATTATTGGCGGCGGTCAGTTTTTTTATATCCAATCCGTTGTTGCTGAAAACCAGTGAAGACCTGGAAGAGCTGGCGATTGATCATGAACAGCTGAGTCAGGATTACGAACTGATGCTGGGTTCCCAGCAGCTCTATAAATCAGAGATGGACGAACTCTCCGATACGCTCAATTCTTTGATGAGCCAGAAAGCTCAATTAGAAGAAGAGAACGTTCGTATGGGCGCACTCAATCAATCACTGGATCAATCACTTGAAGGGCTGGAACAGCTTCTGGGCCTACCTGTCTCAGATACGATGACGGAGGCACGTGCGGAAGAGCTTCAGGTGATGGCGAGTAAACGTCTCTACTTTCTGCACATGATCCCGAATGGGATGCCGATGCAGAGCCCGCGCATTACGGCGCGTTTTGGTTCGCGAATGCATCCTGTGTTAAAAAAGCGTCATAATCACAACGGAATTGATTTTAAGGCGAGTATCGGTACGCCGATCTATGCGACCGCGGATGCAGTGGTGGAATACGCCGGATACCATAAACAGAGTGGTTACGGTAAGTTAATCATTCTGTTACATAATTTTGGTTTTAAAACGTACTACGGGCACCTGAATAGGGTGAAGGTTGGAAACCGTGAATTTGTGCGTAAAGGACAGTTGATCGGCTACAGCGGTAACACGGGTATCTCTACCGGTCCGCATCTGCATTATGAGGTGCGGCACTTGTTTACACCGTTGGATCCAGCACCGTTTCTCGCTTGGAGTATGTCTGATTTTGATTCACTCTTCAGTAAAGTAAAGGATGTGAAATGGGCCTCATTAAAAGAAATGTATCCTCTGAATCAAAGCAGGGTCGGGCAGGAACAACCATCGTCGCAGAAGGCAATAAGTTCAGCGGTGAAATGAAAGTGACAGGCAAAATGCATATTGATGGTAGTTTCGATGGCACCATCAGTTCGATCGACAACATCTCAATCGGTAAGTCAGGTCATGTCCGCGGTCTTATCCGGGCGCGCCATATTAATGTCAGTGGCTTGTTGGAAGGTGATGTGATTTGTGATGAGTTGCACATTGAAGCAGACGGAAAAGTGCAGGCAACCGTCACAAGTAAACAGATGTCGATTAATGCGCGTGGTAACTTTGTAGGTGAGCGCAAAAACTGGGAGCAGGCCGCAGTCGATAAAGCACTGGAGGCGCTGCCGGTGGTCGAGGCTATAGAGGCACCGGCTGAAAAAGTAGTTTCGAAAAAAAAGGGTTAAAGCACGAGTATGTGTGAATTACTTGGCATGAGTGCCAATGTGCCAACTGATATTTGTTTCAGTTTCAGTGGCTTGATGCAGCGGGGTGGTGGCACAGGACCGCACCGTGATGGTTGGGGCATCGCTTTCTATGAAGGCAAAGGGTTGCGGAGTTTTCATGACCCGGAGCCGAGCGTGGATTCTCAAATTGCTAACTTGATCAAAGAGCATCCGATCAAAAGTAATGTGGTGATCAGTCATATTCGTCAGGCCAATGTAGGCGAAGTGAATCTTGCCAATACACATCCATTTACCCGCGAACTTTGGGGGTTTATCTGGACGTTTGCCCATAACGGTCAGCTGGATAAAGCGTTATTTGATCTGCCGCTGACGCATTATCATCCGGTGGGTACAACCGATAGCGAATATGCATTTTGTTGGCTGTTGGGACAGATTCGGGATGCGTTTCCTGAACGCCCTGATGATCTGGTTGCGTTGCAAACGTTTATTCGCGAGCGCTGTGATCAGCTCCGTGAATTGGGCGTATTTAATATGCTGCTCACGGAATCGACCTGGTTGTTTGCCTATTGCAGTAGCAAGCTGGCCTGGATAACGCGTAAAGCACCTTTTGGTGAAGCATCACTGACGGATTGTGAGCTGACGGTGGATTTCTATAAAGAGACTACACCCAACGATATCGTGACGGTGATTACTACCGTGCCGCTGACTGAAAATGAGGTGTGGACGAAGCTGGAACCGGGTGAAATGATCACCTTCGCGGACGGTATTCCAGTCTGACCGAAGCCACTGAGGACAGATATGATAGATGACGATGCATTAAGAGCGGATATTGAAAAGTATCCCAATCTTGTACGCTGGTTTGAGACTTGTTGTCAGCGTTACGCAGATGCATCGGCCTTCTCCTGTCAGGGTGGCACACTGACTTACGCGGCGTTAAATGAGCATGCGAGTCATTTTGCCAGCTGGTTACAACGCTCTCCCCATCTACGTCCTGGTGATCGCATTGCGATCCACCTGCCGAATCTGCTGCAATTTCCGGTGGCCGTGTTTGGTGCATTGAAGGCGGGTCTAGTGGTGGTGAATACTAACCCACTTTATGATCGTGATGAGCTGAAGCATCAGTTTGTGGATGCGGGCGTGAAAGCGGTTGTGACACTGGCCAACAGTGCTTATCTCGTCGAGCAGGTACTGCCTGATACCGATATCCGAGAAGTGATCGTCACCCAGTTGGCGGATCTGCACCCCTTTCCAAAGTCCGTCTGGATCAACCTGCAAGCCCGCCATATTCGGAAAATCGTACCGCGTTACAAAATTCCTAAGGCTGTCTCATTTAAGTCGTGCCTGAACAAAGGGCAGAAACATCCCTACCGTCCCGTTGAGATTGAACGTCATCAATTGGCTTTTCTGCAGTACACCGGTGGTGTGACGGGGATATCAAAAGGCGTGATGCTGACTCATCACAGTGTGCTGGCCAATATTACTCAGCTTAAAACCGTGATGAATCAGGTCTGCGTGCCGGAAGAAGAGATTGCTATCGCACCCTTGCCGCTCTATCACATCTATTCCTTTGTGTTGAACGGTCTATTGATGCTGGAGAACGGCGCGCATGTTGTGCTGATTATCAATCCACGGGATACCGAAGGGTTTGTGAAGGAGATCTCCCGCTGGCGCTTTACCCTGTTCTCCGGTCTCAATACCTTGTTTGTGGATCTTTGCCAAAATCAGGATTTTTGTGGTTTGGATTTCAGTAACCTGAAAGTGACTGTTTCGGGTGCTATGTCGCTCACCCGTTTCACGGAAGGTTTGTGGACAGAGGTCACCGGCTGCCCTATTCAGGAGGGCTATGGTTTGACCGAATGCTCGCCTGTGGTTGCCGTTCATCCGCCGAATGAAAAGCGCCGTGATGATACTGTTGGGCCACCGGTGCCGCTGACGGAGGTTAAAGTGGTCGGTACGGAAGGTGAGTCATTACATCCCGGTGAGGTGGGTGAAATTTGGGTGCGGGGGCCGCAGCTGATGGCGGGATACTGGCGTCAACCTGAGCTGACGCGTAAAACCTTGCGCGAAGATGGCTGGTTGGTGACAGGGGATATGGGGACGCTCAGTGATGAGGGATATATTGAGGTCATTGATCGCAAAATTGAAGTGATCAAAACGGCAGGTTTTGATGTGTACCCCAGTGAGGTGGAAAATTTGATCGCCTGTCATCCGGATGTGCTGGAATGTGCGGTGGTGGGGGTGCCTGATGATGAGTTGGGTGAGGTGATCAAGCTGTTTGTCGTCAGCCGTAATCGGCGCCTGACCGTCAAGGCTGTGCGTGAGTATTGTCGTGAACGTCTGACCTCATACAAGGTGCCTAAGCTGGTGGAATTTCGTGCAGCATTGCCGAAAACGAATGTCGGTAAAGTGATTCGTCGCCAGATTCGCGAAGAAGAGATCAGCAAGCAAACTAAGAAAAGACGCCACTTATAATCTGTTCTTCAACACACCTAATCTGTTCCAATTTAACTTCTCCTGCCGTATCGGTTCACTCTGCCGTATAATGGGCCGCTTCGTCCATTTTCTGAATCTAATAAACAAGTCCCCATCGTGAAATCTAAGCTCAAGCAGCTCCGTCAGCAGTTTAATGACTGCCGTATCGCCGACCTTCATCACTTCAAACGCCGTCTGCAACAAGTGGAACAGCGTGTGAGTAAAAATCAGCCTGTGGATCGTATGCTGGATCAGATAGCAGAATCTGTGACGGAATCGATACAATCCGTAGCGGACAAGCGATCGCGGATAGGTACCATCAATTATCCGGATCTGCCGGTATCTTCACGCCGTGAGGAGATTCAGGACGCGATTCGTGATCATCAGGTGGTGGTGGTTGCAGGTGAAACCGGATCGGGTAAAACCACCCAGCTTCCTAAAATCTGTCTGGAGCTGGGTTTGGGCGCGCGGGGGCTTATAGGGCATACCCAGCCTCGTCGGCTTGCAGCGCGTGCGGTAGCAGGTCGTATCGCGGAGGAGTTGCAGACCGAAGTCGGTAAAGTGGTGGGTTATCAGGTCCGCTTTACGGATCAGGTATCCGATCAGTCGATGGTTAAGCTGATGACCGATGGTATTCTGCTGGCGGAAACGCAGAATGACCGTTTTCTGGAAAAGTACGAAGTCCTGATTATCGATGAGGCCCATGAGCGCAGCCTCAATATCGACTTTCTTCTCGGTTATCTGAAACGTGTACTGCCAAAACGCCCTGATCTGAAAGTGATCATTACGTCGGCGACAATCGATCTGGAACGTTTTTCCAAGCATTTCGACAATGCACCGGTGATCGAGGTGTCGGGGCGTACTTATCCCGTTGATGTGCTTTATCGTCCGCTGGGCGAGGCGGGCAGTGACGCGGATCAGCCGCAGGGCATTCTGAGTGCGGTTGATGAACTTTCACAGCTTGAGCGTGAAAAGGGTGTTTCGTCACCCGGTGACATTCTGGTGTTTATGAGCGGTGAACGGGAAATTCGGGAAACGGCCGATTTCCTGCGTAAAGCTCAGCTGCGTAATACCGAGATACTGCCGCTCTATGCGCGCTTGAGCGTGGCGGAGCAGAATAAAATCTTTCATACCGGACGATCTGCAGGGCGGCGAATTGTATTGGCGACAAACGTTGCTGAAACTTCCCTGACCGTTCCAGGTATTCGTTATGTTATCGATCCCGGCTTTGCCCGTATTAGTCGATATAGCTATCGCTCTAAGGTACAGAGACTGCCGATTGAGCCAGTGTCGCAGGCCAGCGCGAATCAGCGTAAGGGACGGTGTGGTCGTGTTGCAGCGGGTACGTGCATACGACTCTATTCTGAAGATGATTTTATCTCTCGCCCAGAGTTTACGGACGCAGAGATCCGTCGGACAAATCTTGCCGCCGTTATTCTACAGATGTTGAATCTGCGTCTGGGAGATATATCCGAGTTTCCGTTTATTGATCCGCCGGATATTCGTTTTATCAACGATGGTTTCAAATTGCTGCATGAGCTTGGGGCGGTCGATGACAAGCGGAAGATGACACCGCAGGGGCGTAACTTAAGTAAACTGCCGGTTGATCCACGGATTGGCCGTATGTTGCTGGAAGCCGTGAAGCAGAACTGTCTACGTGAAGTGATGGTGATCGCCAGCGCACTCAGCGTGCAGGATCCACGAGAGCGTCCAATCGAGAAAAAACAGGCTGCGGATGAACGGCATCGTGCATTTGCCAGTGAAGAGTCTGATTTCATTACCCTCGTTAATCTGTGGGATCTGTATGAAGAGCAGCGTCAGGAACTGAGTCAGAATCAGCTGCGAAAATTTTGTCAGAAACAGTTCCTTTCTTACATGCGAATGCGGGAGTGGCGGGATATCCATCGTCAGCTTCATTTGATCTGTAAGCAATTGGGATATAAGGAAAATAAAGACGAATCAGACTACGCGTCGATTCATAAGTCTCTGCTCTCTGGCTTGTTAAGTCAGATGGGCTTCAAGCAGGAAAACAAAGAGTATCTGGGATCAAGGAACAAAAAGTTTCACATCTTTCCCGGATCGATGCTGTTTAAGAAATCCCCTAAGTGGATTATGGCCGCAGAGCTGGTGGAAACCTCCAAGCTATATGCGCGGATGGTTGCCCGCATTGAACCAGAATGGGCGGAAGCATTGGCCAAACATCTGGTTAAACGCAGCTACCTTGAGCCACACTGGGAGAAAAAGCGTGCACAAGTTGTTGCTTTGGAGCAGGTGACGCTTTATGGCCTGATCATCATTCCAAAGCGAACTATCCATTACGGTAAAATTGAGCCAGAGCAGTCACACGAAATTTTTATTCGTCAGGCATTGGTTGAAGGCGCGTTTGTCACTAAAGGGAAGTTTCTCGCGCATAACCGAGCACTGTTGGAAGGTATCGAAGCTCTGGAAGCGAAATCTCGTCGTCGAGATCTGCTGGTGGACGAGGAGTCGCTTTATCAGTTCTATCATGCACGTATGGAAGAGCTTGGTGGAGAGGGTGTCGTTAATGGTGCGGGTTTTGAACATTGGCGAAACAAGGTCGAGCAGGAGCAACCCGATGCGTTGCTGATGAAGGAAGAAGACCTGCTTCAGCGCTCAACCGATCATGTCTCAGCCGGACAATATCCTGATCATCTGCCGATGGACGGAATTAAGCTGAAGTTGGCTTATCACTTTGAACCGGGGGCCAAGGATGATGGCGTTACCTTAAGTACACCCATGGCGCTGTTAAATCAGTTGCCCACGACCCGTCTTGAGTGGCTGGTCCCCGGCATGTTGCGGGATAAGTGTATTGCCATTATGAAAGGATTGCCGAAGCAGATTCGCAAGAATTTCGTGCCGATTCCCGATTATGTCGACGCTGCGTTGGAGCAGATCAGTTTTGGCGAAGGAGATCTGTATGAAGCGCTGGCACTGCAGCTGAAGCGCAGGACCGGTGTCGCGGTTGATCCTGAGGCGCTTCGAGCAGTGCAGCTGGAAAAGCATTTTCAGGTTAATCTGCAGGTGCTGAGTGAGAAAGGTAAGGTTCAGGGTGAATCACGAGATCTACAAAACCTACAGCATCAATTTGCAGATAAAGTCTCGGCAGCTCTGAAGCGCGGGCCTGGAGAAAAGTGGGGCCGCGACGGGATTACAAAATGGGATTTTGGTGAATTACAGGAGAGCATCCGTCTTCGTCAGGCGGGAGGCATAGAAGTCGAAGCTTATCCTGCAATGGTTGATAAAGGCGATACGGTGTCTCTTTCCGTCGTGACGCATAAAGCGGATGCGGATGCTCTGTCCATAATGGGTATCGTACGACTGGCCATTATGGCATTGACCGAACAGGTTCGTTACGCGCGTAAGCAGCTGCCGGACGTTGACCGTAGTGTCATGCTTGTAGGAAAGGTGCTGGATAAACGGTCTCTGCAGGATCAGTGTATACAGCAAGCGGTTCGTTACTTAATGGGATTAGATGAATCGTTACCGAGGAATGAACAGGACTTTAAACAGCGCCTGGAAAACAGTCGTTCGCAGCTGGTTGATCAGGCTGTTATCGTCGCTCGATTTGTTTTCGAATGTCATAAACATTACCACGAAATTCAGAAACAACTTAAGGGACGAATGGACCTTGCTGAAGTGGCTGTGTTGAATGATATAAAAATGCAGCTAGGTGCTTTGATTGATAGTACATATATATCTAATCATAGCTGGCGGAGGTTGCAAAATTACCCTCGTTACCTGAAAGCGATTGGTCAACGGTTGGAAAAATTTCGTCGTAACCTTAATCAGGAACGCCTGCTGAGTGATCAGTTAGGAGCCTACTGGGCGGGGTACCAAAGTCGTGTGGAACAACATAAGAAGAACGGCGTTGCTGATCCTGAACTCCAGCACTTTAGGTGGATGCTGGAGGAATACCGAGTATCTCTTTTTGCCCAGCAGCTGGGCACTGAATACCCCGTATCTGACAAAAGAATACGCCAGCAGTGGCAGAAAGTACTGGTTTGACTCAGGTCAATGGTCGACCTTTGTTGTATGCAATTAGTAGGGTCTAGATGGTTGCAGTAGTGTTAAGGGTATGCTGTAATGCGAAAAATTTGGGTAAACATACCCGTCTGAGTAAGTCAGTATTTACCAATTAGCGATCAGAGAGTTGCTGGTAGATACCTTATTCAGATGAGATAAAGATATGATTATTCAAATAGATTAATCAGCGCCATGAATGGCGCTAAAATTTATTTGAATGAAAAAAGATTTGTAGTATTTTCTAGACGTGCCAGTCATAAGGCGCGCAAAGAAAAACAAAAACACTAAATTCACTACTAGTATGTTGAAAATTGAAGGGGAAATGTTGATGAAAAAATCTATTATCGCTCTGGCGGTAGCTGGTGCTCTGACTGCTCCAATCGCTGCTCAAGCTGACGCAACTCTGTACGGTTCTCTGCGTATCAACCTGAGCAACTACGACAGCACTGGCCTGGACGTAACCGATAACTCTTCCCGTATCGGTATCAAAGGTTCTTCTGAGCTGTTCTCCGGCGCAAAAGCTATCTTCCAGTACGAGCAGTTCGTAAGCACTGAAACTGGTGCTCTGGGCGGCGGTCGTCTGGCTAGCCTGGGTGTAACTGGTGACTTCGGTACAGTTAACACTGGTCGTCAGTGGGCTCCATTCGCAATCTGGACTGTTTTCCCAACTGATATCCTGGTAAACAGCGATAACTCTGGTTCTACTGGTTACGCTCCAGGTCTGCACCGTCTGTCTAACACTATTGCATACATCTCACCTGCAATGAGCGGTTTCACTTTCGCTGGTGTTGTAATTGCTGGTGGCGACGCTGCTGGTACTGACGATGTTGATGCTTACAACCTGGCTGTTAAGTACTCTGTAGACGGCCTGACTCTGGCTGCATCTACAATCGGTCTGGAAAACACAACTGATAAGAGCGTTAACTCTTTCGCTGCATCTTACAAAACTGGTGGCGCATACATCGCTGCTCGTTTCCAGCAGGATGAGCGTAACGGCGCTAACGAAGACGCTTACGAAGTAGCTGGTTCATACACTATGGACAACACTACTATCGCAGCGAACTACATGGACGACGACAACGCTGCTGATGAGCGTTACTCTCTGGAAGTTTCCCAGAAGCTGGGTAAAGCAGCTAAAGCGTTTGTCGGTTACTACGACAAAGGCGCTGACGACAGCCTGGCTGTTGGTTACCGCGTAGACTTCTAATATTTATTATTAGATAGCTATGACGAGAGGGCTCCCACTATGGGGGCCCTTTTTCGTTTTAGGTTTTATTTTTCTTCTGGAAAGATAGGGCTACAATGAAGCCTTATTGAAGTGAAAAGGATAAAAGCGTGAGCAAACGTTTTGTAGCGGTATTAGTTTCGGGGTTGATGATGACGAGTCCAGCTGTTTTGGCGGATGCTCATGAGATTGACCCTTGGGAAGGATATAATCGCGTGATGTTCGGTTTTAACGAAGGCTTGGATAAATATGCGCTTAAACCCATTACTCTCGGCTATAAGGCTATTACGCCTGACTTGGTAGAAACTGGGGTATCCAATTTCTTTGACAATATTTCCGATGTTGGCAGCCTGCTAAATAATGTACTTCAGACAAAGTTTGAGGC
>NZ_JBFGYC010000042.1:0-14622 GCF_041587635.1 Pontibacterium sp.
GGGTAGAGCAGAGTTATGAAACCACACAACGTGCTGATGCGTTGGCGCGTATTCATCGAGCCGCAGGTTATGGCGGTTTTATCCATAACTTCAAAAACTACGTCCTGCGACAAGATCCTGCATACCTTAAGCGACTTGTAATCGATAGCGCCGAAATTCACAGTGCATTAAAGGCGTACCGCTTACTAACGTTGAGCCGCGAAGAAAAGTCCGCACTTGCTGAAATTCATAAGACCTTTTATACCTATCTTGATGCCGTGGAGCTGGCTGAGGCAGGTGTGCGGAATCAACTTATCTCCACCGAACTGGACCGGCGAATACTGATCAGTGACCAAGCGGCGATTGATGCTCTGGCGGTTTTAAAAAGTGCTCATGAGCAATATGACCGTGAGACCAATCAACGGATGCAATCTGAATTCGATTTTCTCATCAATATGTTATTGATTGGTTTGTTGGCAGTGCCATTGATTGGATTCTGGGCGCATCGCCACATGGGATTGTTGGAACGGCTGGCCGAATCTATGCTTGCCCGAAATGAGATGCAGCGAATGCTGGCGAGATCGGAAGAAGAGACGGGAGAGGCGCTAAAACGTAGTGAAGCCTATAAACATCTGGCTTATCGCTGTGCGCTCACTCAGATTCCCAACCGACAGGCATTTAACGAGGCGGCAGCAAAGGCGCTGGTTTCCGCGCGGGATCAACAGGAAAAGCTAGCTGTACTCTATGTTGATGTTGATGATTTTAAGGGCATTAATGATCGTTATGGCCATAAAGCGGGTGATCAGGTGCTAACTGAAATCGCAGGGCGTCTTGATCGGGTGTTACGCGATGACGATCTGGTTGCCAGAATTGGTGGCGACGAGTTTGCAATTCTTATCTTTGGTCGCGATGTCTTAAAAGCTAAAGAGCAATTGGCAGATCGTATTTTGGATGTGTTACGTAAACCTTTTGATGAAATCGAGCGGGGCTTGCGAGTGAGCTGCTCAGTGGGTGGTGCTATCGCACCAGATCAGGGGGATGATGTGGATGCCTTACTGAAGGCTGCCGATACTCGTATGTATGTGGTGAAAAAAAGCGGGAAAGATGGTGCAATGATTGGCTGAAACAGGTTCGGCTAGTGTGCGTTATCCCGTGTATCGTTATGCTGTTTCAGTTTGGTCAGCAGATGATTGGATTGTTTCTCAAACAGCGTTTGATAGCGCTTTTCAACTTTGTGAATCAGTACCTTATCTTCATCTTCTCTGCGGATGTCAGCATCTTTCAGCAGCGCCTGTTTAATATCGGGAGCTTCTGTAAGAGCGGTATGACTGATCAGTTCATTGCTCTGGGTCGTCCGGGTCAGGAAACGGGCTTCCTCCTGCAGAATCTGAGGTTTGCCGCGGTGACCGCGCACCAGTGCTATATGCAGGTTCAGAACCGGTTTAAACTGGCCAATACGTTGTTGGTTAAAGCCTTTATATAGCAAAACAAATAGCAGCCCTGAGCAGAGTGCGTTTACGCCATGGACATCGTCTTCCAGAGGTTCAGAGAATAGAACCTGCATGTCCCCGTTTGGATTAATCTCAAGCTGGCCGCTGTAGATGTGTGCCACCTGGTTTGCCAACTGGTGATAGATCTTTAAGAGCTCTTCGCGCTCGATCGCATCGGCATACTCCGTATGCGCAGATGTGGCATCGATGTAAAGCATGTAAGCCGCATTCTCTGCGGTAAGCATCAGTTCCATTTCGTGTTCAAAACTATAAAGATCCAGCTGTTCCTCATCTCTTCCGCGTTTTAGCAGCGGGTTTTCCTTCGCCTGTTTTGCGGTGAGTGGCTGCTCTTCCAGTTCGATCGTTGTTTCTGTCAGAGTGGTGTCAGGCTCGTTTAAAGCGGCTGCAATATCTGCTTCAGCGTTATCGCTCTCAACGGATATGTCAGGTTCTGGCGATGTTTCGACAAGAGGGTCTGGACCTGTTGGGCCAATTGAGGGCGGAGTGTTATTGTCCACAGGGACGGTGTCGGTGGATGCCGGGATCGCCCGCGCCAGTGTTTGCGAGAAATCATCTGTTGGTATTTGGCTTTCCGTTGCGTCGGCCGCTCGGCAGCGGTACCAGAGTACGATGGCGGTGAGGCTTCCGCTAAGCAGGACAAAGAGCATCGTCAGCAGGAGTTGCTTATGCAGTGCCTGCTGCAGAGTGCTCGGGTTTAACCACAGTGTCAGCGTACCGATCTGGCGTTCGTGCTGCATCATTCGGCGTTGTACGTGAATACCTTCATTGTTTCCTGAGCGCGCGATGACCTGTTCACGCGCATCCGAGAGCTGCATACCCGATACATAATCAAGCTCGACCAGTTCTTTCAGCAGATGGTTAGCGCTGATTCGATCATCGGCCAGAATCAGGGGGCGGATCAGGAACGTCGTTTGCTTGGCCAGCGAATGGCCGAGACGACGGGTTTCCGCGTCAGCTTGTTGGCTGGCGGCAAACCATAAATAACTCCCCGCCAGCAGTACGCTACCCAGGAAAACCAAGGCAGCCATCAAAGACAGGGATTTATTTGAAAATAGGGCGGGGCGGTTATCCGTGCTCACGTTTATATAGCTTAAATCAGATACTTAAAGTCTAAATATAGAAGAGGTTAGGCCACCGCGGGTGACAAACGTTCAATGATAGCAGGAGATTTCAGGAATGGTTAATCGAATTCAGCGAAGTGTGACCATGACCGGAGACAATGACGGCGCTATAATGGGTCGATCACTGATCGGGAAGACGACTTCATGAACGTAGAAGAGTACATGATTGAGCTGGGCCAGCAGGCACGAGATGCTGCCCGGTTGATAGCTAAAGCAGCTACAGGCACAAAAAACGAAGCATTGCTGGCGATGGCGGATGCCATCGATAATAGCCGCGATGCATTGCAATCGGCTAACCAGAAAGATCTGGATAACGGTCGCGCTAATGGTTTGGACGATGCGATGCTGGATCGTCTGGAACTGACGCCTGCGCGTATCGATACAATGATCGAAGGTTTGCGCCAGGTTGCCGGTCTGCCTGACCCCGTGGGTGCCATTACTGATTTGAAGTACCGACCGACCGGTATTCAGGTTGGTAAGATGCGTGTACCGCTGGGGGTGATTGGTATCATCTATGAATCCCGTCCGAACGTTACGGTTGAGGCGGCGAGTCTGTGCCTGAAATCCGGTAATGCGACTATCTTGCGCGGTGGCTCTGAAGCGATTAATTCGAATCAGGCCGTTGCTGAATGCATTAAAACCGGTTTAGCCGCAGTGGGTTTGCCGGAAACCGCTGTACAGGTTGTAGAAACGACCGATCGTGCCGCGGTGGGGCAGATGATTACCATGCCTGAATACGTGGATGTGATCGTGCCGCGCGGTGGTAAAGGCTTGATCGAACGTATCAGTGCTGACGCCAAAGTGACGGTGATTAAACATCTGGATGGTATCTGCCACGTCTATATCGACAGTGATGCGGATAAGGCCAAAGCGGTGAATGTTGCGATCAACGCAAAAACACATCGCTACGGCACCTGCAACACGATGGAAACACTGTTAGTAAACCGAACGGTTGCGGCAGATGTTCTGCCCGAACTGGCCGAGCGTTATCAGGCTATTGGTGTTGAATTGCGCGGCTGTGATGTCACCCGCGAACTGTTGCCGTATATCAATGAAGCCACGGAAGAGGATTGGTCAACTGAATACCTGGCGCCAATCTTGTCGATAAAGCTGGTGGACGATATGGCGGAAGCAATTCGCCACATCAACAAGTATGGCTCGCACCATACTGACTCGATCATTACTGAAAACTACACTAAGTCCCGGGCATTTTTGCTGGAAGTGGATTCAAGTTCTGTCATGGTGAATGCGTCGACGCGCTTTGCCGATGGTTTTGAATACGGCCTGGGTGCCGAGATCGGTATCTCTACCGATAAGATCCATGCGCGTGGCCCGGTTGGGCTGGATGGCCTGACATCTGAAAAGTACGTCGTTTTGGGTGACGGTCATATCCGTAACTAAGTGGAGCTATCGGTGAACGAGGCTTTTGTATTTATGGGGGGGACCTTTGATCCCATTCATAATGGCCACTTGCGGACCGCGTTAGAGATTCAGCAATGGCTGGGGGTTCCTCAAGTCAGCCTGATTCCGTCAAAGCAACCCGTGCATCGTGATGCGCCGGGTTGTACATCGGAGCAGCGACTGGCCATGGTAGAAGCTGCCGTGTTGCCTGAACCTGCTTTGCGGGCTGATGCCCGTGAAGTTGCGTCGGATAAGCCTTCCTATACGTTACTGACCTTACAAGGATTGCGTGAGGAGTTGGGCGAGCATCATCCCATTTGTATGGTGATGGGTATGGATGCTTACCTGACGCTGCCAAAGTGGCACCAGTGGCAGGATTTTCTGGGCTATGCGCACATTATCGTCGTGGCGCGTCCTGGATATCATTTTGAACCAGACGAAATCATGCAACGTTTTACCTGTGCCAACCGTGTAACGGATAAGGCTGAGTTGCTGAGTAAACCGGCAGGTCATGTCCTGATCCATGAAATGACCCCTCTGGGTATTTCAGCCACTCAGGTTCGTAAGCTGGTGACGCGCGGCGATTCGCCCCGCTACCTGCTCCCTGATCCGGTCTGGGCATATATAAAAGATCATAACCTTTACGGTTATCTAACCAATTGAATTGAGACAAATGCAGACAGAAAAACTGATCGAACTGGTTACCGGCTTTCTAGAAGACATGAAAGCCAAAGATATCACTCTGCTGGATGTGCGTGGTAAGTCGACAATTACCGATTACATGTTGATCGCGAGCGGAACCTCTTCCCGTCATGTGGTCTCAACTGCTCAGGATGTGGCAGAGAAGGTTAAAAAGTTGGGTTTACAGCCGATGGGTGTTGAAGGTCAGCAAACCGGTGACTGGATCTTAGTTGATCTGGGCGATCTGGTGGTGCATGTCATGATGCCTGACGCACGTAGCTTCTACGATCTCGAACGCCTGTGGAGTATCGACGAGACCGAGAGCGAGGCTAAGTAACCCCGATGAAAGTGCGCCTGATCGCCATTGGCGGCAAGATGCCACGCTGGGTAACCGAAGGTTATAGTGAATATGCCAAACGGTTACCACAGGAGATGCAGCTGGAGCTCGTTGAGTTACCCCTGGGCCATCGCGGTAAAAACAGCGACCTGGCCCGGGCCAAGAAGCTTGAGGGTGATCAGATGCTGGCAGCGATTCCAAAAGGAGATCGGGTTATCGCACTGGAAGTAGGCGGTAAAAACTGGTCCACCGAACATTTGGCCGATCAGCTTGAAACCTGGCGCATGGATGGGCGTAATGTTTCTCTGTTGGTCGGTGGTCCGGATGGCTTGGATAGCCGTTGTGTTGCCCTGGCTGACCAGAAATGGTCCCTTTCTGCCCTGACCCTGCCCCATCCGCTGGTGCGGGTGTTGTTGGCTGAGCAGCTTTATCGCGCCTGGACAGTGATCCAGGGCCACCCCTATCACAAATAGGGGCTTGGATGAGTCCTTCACGTTTTAAAGATCACCACCGGGAAAGCCGGACCTTTCAGGTCCGAGCAGTGATCGCCTTTATCTTGGTGATCATTGCGCTGTTCGGATTGGTGTCTCGCTTTTACTTTCTGCAGGTGACGGAGCATGACCGTTTTACTGCGCTATCAGATAAAAACCGTATTCAACTGCAGCCGGTCGCGCCGACACGAGGCCTGATCTATGACCGTAATGGCGTGTTGTTAGCGGATAATCAGCCCAGCTACAGCGTGACATTGCTGAAAGAAGAACTTCAGGATCTCGACGGAACATTGCTGCGCCTGCAAGAACTCATACCGATTACTGATCGTCAGATTGAGCGTTTTCGAAAACGCTTCAAACAGCGTCGTCGTCCCTTCGAATCCGTGCCGCTGCGCTTTCGCCTGACTGAAGAGGAGATCGCTCGCATTTCGGTCAACTATCACCGTTTACCGGGGGTGCGGGTTGAGGCTGATCTGATCCGTTACTATCCCTACGGCTCATCACTCGTACATGCGCTGGGATATGTTGGACGAATTAACGAGCGAGAGCTGCAGAAGGTTGATGAAACTAACTATTCTGCCACGCACTACATCGGAAAATTAGGTGTCGAAAAATATTACGAAGCCGAGCTTCATGGTGATGTGGGCTTCCAGAAAGTGGAGACCAATGCCCGCGGCCGGATTATGCGTGTCGTTGAGCGTAGTGACCCGGTGCCGGGTAAAGATCTGGTGATGAGCCTCGACCTGAAACTTCAGCAAGTGACCGAGAAATTACTGGAAGGACGTCGGGCCGCAGTGGTTGCGATTGATCCAAATGATGGTGGCATTCTTGCATTGGTATCGACACCCGGATACGACCCAAACCTCTTTGTAACAGGGATCTCGAATAAGGATTACGGTGCACTGCGTGAATCAGATGACCTGCCGTTGTTTAACCGCGCATTGCGTGGACGTTATCCACCGGGGTCCACTGTCAAACCGATCATCGCGCTTGCGGCCATTGATTCTGAGTCGGTCTCTCCCGCGTTCAGGGTCAGCGATCCTGGCTGGTTTACTCTGACCAAAGGCGGGCGAAAATACCGGGACTGGAAACGCGGTGGTCACGGCACCGTGGGTCTTAATCTGGCGCTGGCTCAGTCCTGTGATGTTTGGTTTTATTCTGCGGGTCACAAAATGGGCATTGATCCGATGTCGGAATATCTGGGCTATTTCGGATTCGGTTCTATCGAAAGCCTCGACCTGCCCGAAGCCACGCGCGGTATTCTTCCTTCACGGGAGTGGAAGCGCAATAGCCGCCGCTTGCCTTGGTATCCGGGGGATTCACTGAACCTGAGTATCGGACAGGGCTTCCTGCTGGCGACGCCCCTGCAGCTCGCGACCGCTACCGCGGTTATCGCTAATCGGGGGCGTTGGGTACAGCCACGTATGCTGAAGGGGCTGTATCAGGTTGATGAAGAAGCAGGCTTTACAGCGACCGACCTGAACCACGACTACGGTCGCGAGAAACCGGATGACGTGGCACTCAAACACCCTGAATACTGGGATAACATTATTCAGGGCATGGTGGATGTCGTGCATGGCCCTAGAGGGACCGCCCGTCGTTCCGCGCAAGGCGCTAAATACCGTTTTGCAGGAAAAACCGGTACGGCTCAGGTTGTCGGTATCAAACAGGATGAAGAGTACGATGCGGAAAAACTGGCGGAACGTTTGCGTGATCACGCGCTGTTCGTAGCGTTTGCGCCGGTTGAAAACCCCCAGATTGCGGTGGCGGTGATTGTTGAAAACGGAGGTGGTGGTTCTACGACTGCTGCACCGATTGCCCGTAAAGTGATGGATGCCTATTTGGTGGGTGAAGACGCTGTTAAAGAAACTGAACTTGAGAGTTTGATGGGTTATGAGCACGACTGAATTCCGCCGCCATATGCCAGAAGCGAGTGATTCGTTGCGTCGGCGTCGTTCGCTCTGGAGTTATACCAAGCTTGACCCGATTATGCTGATGTTGCTGATCACGCTCTGCTCCTTTGGCCTGTTTGTGTTGTACAGCGCTTCTGGTCAGGATACGGCCTACGTCCAGCGACAGGCGATTCGCATGGGCGCGGGATTTGGCGCGATGATTGTTCTGGCTCAGCTTGATCCCCGGTTTTTCGGGCGTTGGGCCCCCTGGTTGTATGCCTTGGGCGTGTTGCTGCTGATCGGTGTCATTTTATTTGGAGTGGGGGCAAAAGGGGCCCAGCGCTGGATTCAGCTGCCAGGCTTTCGTTTTCAGCCATCTGAAATTATGAAACTGGTTTTGCCCCTGATGGTGGCGCAGTATTTAGCTGTTAGGGCCTTACCTCCGGGCTTAAAGCATACCTTTGTAGCGCTGGTGTTGATTGGTGTGCCAACCGTGTTAATCATGAAGCAGCCGGACTTGGGGACCTCGTTGCTGATTGCTGCGTCCGGTGTTTTTGTGCTGTTATTCAGCGGTATTAAGTGGCGCTATGTATTTGGTGCACTGGCGGTGGCTGGCGCGGCACTTCCCGGCTTGTGGATGGTCATGAAAGAGTACCAGAAGCAGCGTGTACTGACGTTCCTGGACCCGGAGAGTGATCCCTTAGGTTCTGGCTGGAATATTATTCAGTCAAAAACTGCGATCGGTTCTGGCGGTGTAACCGGCAAAGGCTGGCTCTCCGGTACACAGTCACAGTTAGATTTTCTTCCAGAATCACACACCGATTTTATTATTGCCGTCATTGCAGAAGAGATGGGGATGGTTGGCGTTTTGATGCTGCTCGTACTCTATGCTGCGATAATCGGACGTGGGTTATGGATGGCAGCAAATGTTCAGCACAGTTTTGGGCGTTTGGTGGCAGGGAGTGTTACCCTCACATTTTTCGTCTATGTTTTTGTCAACATGGGCATGGTTAGCGGTATTTTGCCGGTGGTAGGAGTACCTCTGCCGCTGGTAAGCTACGGCGGAACGTCCATCGTTACGCTGATGGCGGGATTTGGTTTGTTGATGTCAGTGCATAGCCATAAAACTATGATGTTGCGGTAATTCAGGGGACAAAACGGAATGAAACGGGTAAAAAAACATCTCGTATCTGCAATCTTAGGCAGTGCAGTACTTCTGCAGGCCGGTTGTGCTGTTTCTGCGGCGAAACCCGCTAACTATGCATTGCATCCAGAGACCGAGCCATTTATAGAGGAGATGGCAAAGGAAGGTTTTGCCGAGGATGAGCTACGTGCGGTGCTCGCGCAAGCGACACGGCAGGAGTCGATCCTAAAAGCGATCTCACGTCCGGCGGAAAAACGTCTGACATGGGGGGAATACCGCAATATCTTTATCCAGCAAAAGCGTATTGATCGGGGCGTTACATTTTGGCAGGAAAACGCTGAGGCTTTGCAGCGGGCAGAGCAACAATACGGTGTTCCCGCAGAATATATCGTCGCAATCATCGGTGTTGAGACCCACTACGGCCGTATTATGGGTAAGTATCGCGTGGTGGATGCGTTGACCACGCTGGGTTTTGATTATCCTAAACGCGCTAAGTTTTTCCGCGGTCAGCTGAAAGAGTATTTTCATATGGCTAAAGAGGAAAATATTGATCCGCTCAGCCTGAAAGGCTCTTATGCCGGCGCGATGGGATTCGGGCAATTTATTCCTTCCAGTTTCCGTAACTATGCGGTTGATTTTGACGGTGACGGTCAGCGAAATATCTGGACGAACAAGACCGACGCCATTGGCAGTGTTGCCAACTATTTTGCCCGCCATGGCTGGCAGAAAGATGGTGCGGTTGTGAGTGGTGTTCAGGTCGGCGGGAGCGCTGACGAGAGCTGGTTCAATGATGGACTTAAACCGAAGTTAACCCTGGCTGACTGGTCTAAGCGTGGGGTCAGTGCAGAGCGCACGCTACAGGCTGATCAGCCCGCAACGCTGATGCGCTTGGAAACTGATGGTCAGTTCCAGGATCTGCTGGGATTACATAATTTTTACGTGATTACCCGTTATAACCACAGTCGTTTGTATGCGATGGCTGTGCATGAACTGAGTCAGGCGGTGAAGGTAGAGTACGGGAAACCTAAGTCATGAAGCGGATTTTAATCCTGCTGCCATTGATTCTGCTGGTGGGATGTTCCTCCGGCGGAGGCGGTCGCTACTCTATCAAGCAGGATCATGGTCCTTCGCAGGCGGTTGATGTGTCGCATGTGAAGGATGCCGTACCTCGGGCAGAACCTAAAAGCCGTGGCGGGAACAAAAGCCCCTACGTCGTGTTTGGCAAACGCTACTACATTCTGGACAGTGCCCAAGGCTATAAGCAGCGTGGCGGTGCGTCGTGGTACGGTAAGAAATTTCATGGGCACGCCACCTCGAATGGTGAAAAGTACGATATGTACGCGATGACCGCGGCACATAAAAGCTTACCTATTCCCACCTATGTTCGGGTGACAAACCTAAAAAATGGCCGTCAGGTCATCGTTCGGGTGAATGACCGGGGCCCGTTTCATCAAGGGCGTATTATTGATCTGTCCTATGCCGCGGCATCCAAGCTTGATATGTTGCGAAGCGGGACAGCGCAAGTTGAGGTCGAAGCCATTGATCCACGCAGTTGGCAGCGTTCTTCCTCGGTGATCGCCGCGGCACCCCCCGTGTTACCTGTGCGTTCTGCACCAAACGTTCGCGTCCCTGTGCGAGCAACTACTGCGGAAGCATCGAAGCCCGTTGGGGTGAGCGGCAGCTACTTGCAGGTAGGGGCTTATAGCAACCGTATCGCTGCTGAGAGAGTAACGGCGACAGTGCGGGCACTAACCGGGCAAAAGGTTGTCATACGCAACCTTGATCGTGGTGATCGGGTGCTATACCGGGTGCAAGTAGGTCCGGTCAGTTCAGACACTCAGGTCCGTGATCTCATCGGTCAGTTGGAGAGATCCGGATATCCGGATACCCATCTGGTGGACTTAGATTGAGGGGTTCAGTACAGTTGTGCACGATTGTGCATCGTCTGTAATGTTCATTTCCCAATTCAGCTTTTTATATTTGGATACACATGTTTAAAGCCAAATTTCGACTTATCTTCTTAATGTTTCTGAGTTTGTGTGCGGTGAGCGTGCAAGCAGCTTCCCTGATTCCGGCAGCACCGCAGATTGCGGCTAGAGCCTATGTCGTGATGGATGCGGATACGGGCAAAGTGATCGCGGCAAAAAACGAGGACACTGCGTTTCCGCCGGCGAGCCTGACAAAGCTGATGACCAGTTATGTTCTGGCGTATGAATTGGGTAAAGGCAACATCAGTAAACAGGATCTGGTACTGGTCAGCGAAAAGGCATGGCGTACACCTGGCTCTCGCATGTTTATTCGCGAGGGTACCCAAGTTCGACTGGAAGATTTGATGAAAGGCATCGTCATTCAATCGGGTAACGATGCCTCGGTCGCAGTGGCGGAACATATTGCGGGTAGTGAACGTGCGTTTGCGGATCTGATGAATCAGCACGCGGACCTGCTGGGCATGAAGACCTCGAACTTCCTTAATGCCACCGGTTTGCCGAACGATGCTCATGTATCTTCTGCAATGGATATGGCGCAATTGGCTCGGGCCATTATTCAGAGTTATCCGCAGCATTACGGCGTCTACTCCGAGAAGTACTTTACTTATAACAAGATTCGTCAGCCCAACCGCAACAAGCTGTTATGGCGTGATAAAACCGTGGACGGTCTGAAAACCGGCCATACTGATGCGGCGGGTTATTGCCTGGTGGCATCGGCAAAGCGTGAAGGTATGCGCCTGATCTCTGTGGTGATGGGCACGCGCAGCGAAGAGGCCCGTGCGCAGGAAAGTCAGAAACTGCTGTCGTATGGGTTCCGTTACTATCGGACACATCAACTCTATAATGCCAATGAAGCCCTGAACAGTGCTACGGTTTGGTCGGGTGTGCAGGATCAGCTGAAGGTGGGTTTATCTGATCCACTGGCCGTCACGATTCCTCGGGGTCAGGTTGATCAGTTGGAAGCCGTGATGGATATTGATAAAGTTATCAAGGCGCCAGTCGTGAAAGGCGAGGTTTACGGCAACGTAAACATTCTGCTCAATGGTGAACTGGTACGCGAAGTGCCACTGGTTGCCTTGGAAGATATTCCGGAAGCCGGTCTGCTGAAACGTATTTGGCATGCCATTATGTTGTTCTTTGTTGGCTTGATTGGCTAAACACTTTTAGGTTAAGCAGGGATGCCCGCATCTGAAAAGATGTGGGCATTTGCGTTTATAGACTATGAATATCGTATACCTGAACGGCGAGTACCTACCGGCTGATCAAGCTCAGATTTCGGTGTTTGATCGTGGATTCCTCTTTGGTGATAGCGTATACGAGGTGATCCCGTTTTATCAGGGTGTGGGTTTTCGACTTACGGAGCATCTGGCACGACTGGAATACAGCTTACGTGCCTTACAGATTCAAACCGTTCAAGACTGGGAAGCGATACTGAACCTGCTGGTCAGTCAAAATGGCGGCGGTAATCTTTCTGTTTATCTGCAGGTAACCCGCGGAGCTGCAGATAGTCGCAGTCATCGATACGGTGATGATCTGTCGCCGACGGTATTTGCCTGCTGTACGCCGATCAAGGACATATATACAGCAGGTCCAGACGACATTGTGCCGATGAAGGTAATCGTCACCGCCGATCTGCGTTGGCATCGCTGTGATGTGAAGTCGACCTGTCTGTTGCCTAATATAATGGTGGTGCATCAAGCGCAAGCGCAGGATGCGGATGAAGCATTAATGATGCGAGACGGTAAGTTGACGGAAGGATCTTCCTGCAACGTCTTTATCGTACAGCAGGGTGTTATTTATACCCCAAAACGCGGTTCTGAGATTTTGGGCGGTACCACCCGCGAGTTAATTATGCAGTTGGCCGATGAACATGCGATTCCCTTGCAGGAAGTGGATATCGATTATGAAATGTTAAAAGCGGCTGATGAAGTGTGGATATCCAGCTCTACCCGCGGGGTAGTGCCGGTAATTGAAATTGACGGTGATCAGGTGGGTGATGGCGAGAAAGGCCCACTCTGGTTGGCTATGTTTGAACTGTTTATCCGTTATCAGCAAAAGCTGATGACTGGCGAGTAAAAGCGAAAAGAAAGATGAGTGATACAGAAGCGCCAAAAATCGAATTTCCATGTGAAAACTACCCTATTAAAGTGCTGGGCCGTGGTGGTGATAACTTTCAGAGTCTGGTGATCGAAGTCGTGCAGCTGCATGCTCCCGACTTGGATATCACGACTATCACAGTGCAAGACAGTAAAAAAGGTACCTTCCAGTCGGTCCGATTCAGCATTACAGCGACAGGCGAAGCTCAGCTCAGTGCGTTGCACAAAGCTTTGATGGATACCGGCCGTGTCACGATGGTGATGTGAATGAAAGTGAGCGATCAGGTTCTGGTTCGGCAGCTGGCGATTGAGCCTTATACCCCTACATGGGAGAAGATGCAGGCCTTTACTGATACCCGGGACGAAAATACCCGTGATGAAATCTGGTTGCTACAGCACGAACCGGTATTTACTCAAGGGCAGGCGGGAAAAGCAGAACATCTACTCTCCACGGGGGATATTCCTGTGGTGCAGGTGGATCGTGGCGGTCAGGTGACCTACCACGGCCCCGGGCAGCTGATTGTGTATCTGATGATCAATCTGCGGCGGCGCAAGCTTGGCGTGCGTGAGATGGTCGATATCATGGAACGCACATTGGTTGACCTGTTGGCTGATTATGGTGTTGATGCTTATGCCAAACCGGATGCACCTGGGGTGTACGTGGGGAATGCAAAAATCGCTTCTTTGGGGTTACGTGTGCGGCGTGGCTGTTCTTTCCATGGGCTGGCGCTGAACCTGAATATGGATATGGAGCCTTTTCTTCGGATTAACCCCTGTGGCTACGCGGGTATGCCGATGACGCAGCTCTCAGAGTTGACCGAAATGCCGGAATTGAAGGGCCTTATGCAAAAGCTGGTCGATCATTTGGTAGGCAAAATCGGGTATACTCACGTCTCTCATTCTGACGTTCTGGAATAAAAACTACATGGCTCGTGATACTGACAACATGACAACTTCCAACCCGAAACGCGCTGAACAGGGTGTTAAGTTGCGTGGTGCCGACAAGGTTGCCCGCATTCCGGTAAAGGTGATTCCAACAGCAAAAGATGAAATGCCGCGTAAGCCTGATTGGTTGCGTGTACGCATGGGATCCAATGCTGAAGTAAAACGGATCAAAGAGAAGCTGCGTAATCATAAGTTGTCCTCGGTATGTGAAGAAGCGAGCTGTCCCAACCTGGGTGAGTGTTTCAGCCACGGTACAGCAACGTTCATGATTATGGGGGATATCTGTACCCGTCGTTGTCCGTTCTGTGATGTGGCGCACGGTCGTCCTAACCCGCTGGCTGAAGATGAACCCCGTGAACTGGCCGAAGCAATCGCGGATATGGCGCTGCGGTACGTCGTGGTGACCTCCGTAGATCGGGATGATCTGCGTGACGGTGGTGCCCAGCACTTTGCGAACTGTGTCAGTGAGACGCGCTCACGCGTACCGAACATTCAGATTGAAACCTTAGTACCGGACTTTCGTGGTCGTATGGATATCGCCATTGATATCCTTACGCAGACCCCCCCTGATGTGTTCAACCACAACATGGAAACGGTACCCAGCTTGTATAAGAAAGTCCGTCCGGGTTCAGACTACGAGTGGTCTTTGCGATTGCTGAAGAAGTTTAAAGCGCAGAACCCCGATGTCCGGACTAAATCCGGGTTGATGGTTGGTATCGGAGAAACTAACGAAGAGATCATTCAGGTTATGCGTGATCTGCGTGCGCATGATGTGGATATGCTGACCATTGGTCAGTATCTGCAGCCTAGCCGGGATCACCTGAAGGTGGAGCGCTTCGTAACACCTGCAGAGTTTGATGAGTTTTCCCGTCTGGCCAAAGAGATGGGCTTCAAGCATGCTGCCTGTGGTCCATTGGTCCGTTCTTCTTACCATGCCGATCTGCAGGCGAAAGGAGAAGAGGTTAAGTAAGACCTCTCTTAGCAAGAATTCTTAAAAGGAGCCTGTCGGCTCCTTTTTTATTGTCCGTTATTCTGA
>NZ_JBFGYC010000043.1:0-14374 GCF_041587635.1 Pontibacterium sp.
CCGCCGCTGCCCATCAGCACCATCCGCCCTACCCGTTCTGGGTGACGAACGACCAGCGCCAGCGTCAGCGAGGCCCCGAAGGAGTTGCCGATAAAATCAGCCTGCGTAATATCCAGCGCATCCATAAAACCGATGATCTGCTCCACCCAGCTGTCCATATGGCGAAACTGATAATCCTCAGGCACATCGGTGTAGCCAAACCCGATCAGATCCGGGGCCAGCACCCGACGAAATTCAGCCAATACGGGAATCGTATTACGCCAGTTAGCCCATGCGGAGACACCCGCACCGGAACCGTGTAACAGCAGCACCGGACGGCCCGCACCCTGATCATGATAGTTCACCGCGAACTGGCCAACCTGAACCGTCTGACCAATTTCGGGTGTTGTTTCTAATGGTGTTGTCACAATGGACTCCTAAGGCTTGAGCTTATACACCCACTTCTTCACGGGTACGGGTCATGCTGTCGATGATGGAGTAGATGATGTTCTCCACCGGCGCGACCATATCTCCAATGTTGCTCACGCCCATCCCACCCAGGCCAGCAGCAAACTCTTCCGGTACATCCGCATCACCAATCCACGGATAACCCACACGCACCAGCGGCACACCCAACTTGTTGATGATCGCAGCATCAGTCTGACCACTGAGCATCGGTGCTCCCGGATATTCTTTGCCCTCCTGATTTTCCCAGGCAGAACGTGCAGACTGCACAATCCAGTGATCTTCCGGTGTCATGGACCCCGGACACGAGGCATACATCTCCCAATCGGCTTCCACCTCAGGGTGACGGGCAACGATGTCTTTCATCGCCTGATCAAACTGATAGCGCACATCAGATGTGGTCTGATGAGGATTACAACGCATATCGATAAACAACTCTGTGGTCGCCGCCGGGAATGCCGGGCGATGCGGCCAACCGGAACGCACCGCTGCGATCCAGCCCTCTGGGGCGATCTGATCGGAGGTGTTTGCTTTGGTGTACTCAGGCAGCCACTGCTCCAGCTCCTGAATCACAGTGGCAGCCGGCACAATGGAGCTGCGGAAACCCGGTGTACCACGCGGAATACCGGAGTACCCCATATCCCCTTTCACGCTGACCTTAAACCAGCACATACCCGGATGCTCGTGATACACCTCGTACCACGGCTTAAAAATAATCCCGAAGTCAGCGGTCACGCCGTGGGTCAGCATATAGCTCACGCCGGTAGAAACACCGTAGTTATTACGCTCTGGCACCATGGACGGCATCCCGCCACCGGCAAACGCCAGTACGATATTACCCTTCAGTGGCACACCCGCATCGATCACGGCATTCACCGCTTCCGCCAGACCCGACACCATCCCTTTTGGATTGGATGACCCCAGCCCAATGACCAGATCATCACGCAGATAACCTTGTGGGCGCATGTCGTCGCGCAGCTCATCACCCACCATCGGCAGATCCTCTTCGCTGCCTTCCAGATGGGTATCAATCGGCGCGTAGAGCAACATGGTTGCCCCTTCACCTGAACCATTCAGTTCACCCACCGCATTGCCGCTGAGTTCATTCACAGGTTGGTATTTCGCGTTAAGACCCATATCAGCCATGTACTGGCTCATAAATTCACTGGCTTCTTTCTCTGCTCCGGTGGGGCTGTGAATATTGACCAGATCCAGATTCAGCTTGCGTAAGCGTTCTTTGTCGACGCAGGCACAGGCTTTGTCGTACCACGCCTGCTGTTCAGGGGTCAGTTGATGCTTAGGATTCATGATGGCTCCTTATTGTTATTCTGCCGTCGCGGGCTTCGCCCACGGAAAAAGGGAGTGTGAAATCGTTGTGGGGATCAGGTCCGCGTCAGCATCTGCAACTTGTCTGCAAAATCGATCAATGCATGGTCCTCACCCAAGGGAGCGATCAGTTGAACGCCCAGTGGCAGGCCGTTACCACCTTGAGCAATCGGAAACGTGATCGCAGGCAATCCCAGTAAGGTCCAGATACGGTTGAACAGCGGATCGCCTGTGCCATCAACCCGCTTGGGTGCGGTCCCGACTGTGGCGGGGGTAATAATAAAATCGGCATCCCGGAACAGCTGCTGCAGCTTATGTGCACAGCGTGCTTTCAAGTTGTGCGCTGCGGCCTCTTCAGCGTTGTTGACCTGCATACCCTGCTCAATCAGCGCCACCAATGGTGCACTGAGCTGATCGCGCTGCTGCGCGTAATGGGTGCTTAATGCACGGCTGGCTTCAACCCCCATAATCTGTTGCTGGGCGGTTAACAGCGCCGCGAAATCCGGCCCCATCTCGTAGTGCTCCAGGTCCGCACCTGCTTGCTGGCAGTCGGCCACAAACTGGTCAAACGCGGTGTGCATTTCGTCGTCGCCCTGCGACCAGAACGGCGTTTTGCATACCAGAATTTTCGGATTCTTCACGGCGTTGGCGATAGGAAGGTGCGGCGCTAATGCGGTCAAAATCAGACGCTGATCGCCCACCGTGCGGGAAAATGTTCCTAACGTGTCCAGCGTAGGGCAGAGAGGAAAGGTGCCGGCCGTGGGTAACACCCCATAACTCGGCTTGAGCCCCACTACACCGTTAAATGCGGCCGGACGAATCACCGAACCAGCTGTTTGAGTACCAATCGAAAACGGCACCTGACCATCCGCCACCGCGGCAGCGGAGCCGCTGGAGGAACCACCCGGGCTGTATTCAGGATTGTGGGGATTCATCGTAGGACCGGCGGTAAAACAGGCAAACTCGGTGCTAACCGTTTTACCCATCACATAGGCACCCGCCTTCTTAAGTGCAGTGACTATTGCCGCATCGCTGGCGGGATGATGGTCTTTATAGATCGGGGAGCCGTAGGTCGTCAGCATGCCTTCGGTATCGATCAGATCCTTCACGGCGACCGGGATTCCTTGCAGCGGTGAATGCCGCACACCCTGCCGAATCTCTTCAGCGGCCTGCCGGGCACGTGCTTGTGCCTGCGCCGGGTCCAGCCAGCTCCAGGCCTGAACCTGCTCATCGCGCGCTGCCACTCGTGTCAGCAACTGCTCCATTATCTCGTCCGCTGACAACCGACCAGAGGCCAGGGCCACTGATGTTTGCGCTACGGACATAAAGCATGACCCATCTTTCATTGATTTAATCTCTATTGAATTTTTATAGTTATTAGATAGTGATTAATTAATAATTACAGCCAAGTCAAGTGCTTTATATATTTGTATAAATAACATACACCCGCTTTTCACAGCTAAAACCGGCTTCAAATATGATCTAAGTCATTGTCCAAACTGGACAAAGGCTCACTTTCTGCTCTCCAAAAGCAAGAAGCAACCTTTCTTAAAAGCCCAGACAGGCACTATCTCATTGCCATAATTATTAATTAAGCAGTTGACATCAATTTTGTTCGTAATGATACTAAATGGACTTTCCATAGACTTTCAATCTATGAGAGAGAAAAATTGCCAAAGTGATCTATTGGCTCTTATAGACCAAAGAACACCGCCTTAGAACAAAAACAAAAAAGGTGAAAAATGGTAGCCGCTCTCAACAAGCTGACACGCCTGGGTGTTGGCGTCAGCCCATGGCTGGTCATTGCCGGACTGCTTTACGTTGGACTCTTTGTAAAACCGGAGCCCGTGGGCAGCACGGTCATTCCTACCGCTATCGAAGCACGCGACCGTTTCTACGGTCTGGTTAACCCTGAGCCTCAGGTTCTTTGGGCCGTGGCTGCTGACGGCAAGATCGTCCGTAGCGATGACGCGGGTCAGAGCTGGCAGGTGCAGGACAGTGGCACGAACGTTCACCTGCAGGACATTGCAGCATGGGACAGCCAGAAGGCGATCATCGTCGGTAATACCGGCGTGGCGATGTACACCGAAAACGGTGGCCAGAGCTGGTGGCAGGCCGATGCACCCCGTAATGATGTCGTTAACAAGCTATTGGACGTGAAGGTCTTTGCCAACGGTGAAGCCTGGGCGGTGGGATCGTTTGGCACCATCATCGTGTCCCACGACTACGGCAAAAGCTGGAAATACGCGCTGGAGCCTGACGACTATATCCTCAATGAGATCACCGAACGCAAAGACGGCGCACTGGTTGCCGTGGGCGAGTTCGGCACCATTCTGCTCTCCGAAGATCGCGGCGAGAGCTGGAAAACCATCCCATCAACCGTTGAAAGCAGCCTGATGACGGTGGACTTTGTGGATGCCCAAACCGGTATCGCCGCAGGGCTGGACGGCATTCTGCTGAAAACCTCCGACGGCGGTCACAGCTGGCAGCGTATCGGCAATCAGTTTGCCAATCTGCCAGAAGCCAAAGCCGCTCCGGGCGTACCGAATGCCAGCAGCTGGCAGGACGTCACCACCGAACACATCTTCACCTTGCGCTGGCATCCATTGCAGGAGCGCTGGTACGGCGCTGGCAGCAAAGGACTGTGGTTGGAAGCCGATGCCGATGGCAGCAACTGGCGCGCGGGTCGTCTGGCCCCGAAAGACCTTTCCTGGCACACCTCGATCGCTCTGACCGATAACGGTGTGATCTATACCGGCCGCAATATTGGCCGCTGGGACGGGACTCGCTGGCAGGTTTATCAGAGCCGCTAACGCCGTTATCACGACCGAATAAGAACAATAAAACCGGGGATTCTTCCATGAGCGAAAATCTGGCCAGTTGGCTGATCCGTTTCCGTGTCTGGGTGGTAGGCGTTGTCTTCCTCGCCACCTTCGCGATGAGCTTTTCAGCCGTCAATATTGACGTAAAAACCGTATTTCAGGATCTGCTACCCAGCGATCACGAATATGTAAAAACTCATAATGAGTTTAAAGACACCTTTGGTGGCTCCAATCTGGTGACCATCATGGTGGAGGTGGAAGACGGCGACATCTTCCAGCCTGAAGTGCTGGGGGTGGTGAACAACCTGACCCGCGAACTGCAGAAAGTCAGTGCGGTTAACCCGTTTCAGATCATCTCGCTGGCATCCAAGAAACTGAAGGAGGTTAAAGCCTCCACCGAAGGCATCGAAACCAAACCGCTGATGTGGCCGGAGATTCCGGAAACGGATGCCGAGCTACAGGAGCTGCGCGAAAAGGTTCTGCGTAACTCCTTGGTTTACGGGCCTTATGTCTCCGAAGACCTGACGTCTACGCTGATCACGGTCGACTTTATCGATCGCCTGCTGGATTACGAAACAGCCTTTGAAGAGATCAACGGGCTGGTTAATAACGTCAGCGTACCCGGCGTTAAAGTCCGTGTTGTGGGTGACCCGATTCTCTACGGCTGGGTGAACCACTACCTGCCGGAAACACTGAATCTGGTTTTGCTCGCAGGTCTTATACTCGTCCTGATGCTGTTTGTCCTCAACCGTACTTGGCGCGGCACGATCCTGCCGATCATCTCCGGTGCGGTCAGCGCCATCTGGGCGCTGGGTATTTCCAATCTGATGGGCATCCATTTTGATCCTCTGGTTATCGTGATTGCGATGTTGATCACGGCCCGTGCGGTCTCGCATTCGGTGCAGATCATCACCCGCTTTAACGAAGAAGTGGAGCAGATCGAAGACGGTTCTGAAGAAGCAGGGGCCGCTGCGCATTCGACCTTATCTGAGCTGCTACGCCCCGGCATGCTGGGGATCGCTACCGATGCCTGCTGTGTGGCGGTTGTTGCACTAAGCCCCATCCCTCTGCTGCAGAAACTGGCCCTGCTCGCCGTTGTTTGGGTCGGCACAGTCGCCATCAGCTCCGTCTTGCTGACGCCGGTTCTGCTGTCATGGGTTAAGCACCCGCGCGGTTACGCGCATCCGATTAACGTGAGCTGGTTGATGCACCGGGTACTGGACCTGTGCCATTGGGTTGTGGTCAGCCGCATGCGTTATGTCATGTTGATCTGGACCGCCATTGTCTTTCTGGGTTGCGGTTACTACGCGCTTAACCTGAAAGTCGGCGATGCCAATCCTGGCTCACCGATCCTCTGGCAAGACTCCGCCTACAATCTGGATTCCGCAGCTATCAATGAGAAATTCCAGGGGGCAGACCGCATGTTTATTGTGGTCGGGGGTGATGAGGAAAACCTCGCGAAGAAACCGGAAGTGCTGAAGAGCCTGCAGGAGTTCCAGCGCTTTATCGAAGTGCAGCCGGAAGTGGGAGGCACCTTGTCCGTCAGCGATATCTTACCGGCGGTCAACCGTACCTTGCGTGAAGGTAACCCACGCTTTGAAGAGCTGGGATCGACGCAGGATATCAACGGTGAGCTGCTCTACATGTTTGAAGCCGGTGCTGAACCGGGCGACATGGATCGCTACGTTGATACGGCTCGCGCCAACGCCTCTGTCACATTGTTCTTCCGTGACCGTCAGGGCGAAACCATCCGCACCACTATTGCCCGTATCAAAGAGTTTGTCGCCGAACAGAATCTGGACGGCGCGGAGTACAAGTTAGCCGGTGGCCTGATCGGCGTCATCGCAGCCGTGAACGAGGTGATTCTCTCCGGTCAGCTGCAATCCATCGCACTGGCGTTACTGGTGTTGGTGGTGCTCTGCACGCTGGTTTACCGCTCTTCGATGGCCGGTATGTTCTTCATGGTACCGGTGGTGCTCTCCAACACCGTGACCTTCAGCTTTATGGCGTACATGGGTATCGGCATGAACATCAACACCGTTCCGGTGGCCGCATTGGGCATCGGTTTGGGAGTGGATTACGCGCTGTATATCTGTGACCGCATCAAACAGGAACTGCGGACAGGGGCCGACGACCTGACTGCAATTGAACGTGCTCTGCATAGCTCAGGTAAGGGTGTGATGATTACGGCTTTCGTGCTCATCGTATCTGTGCTGCTGGTGTATCAAAGTTCGCTCAAGTTCCAGGCAGAGATGGGTCTACTGGTAGCCCTGTGGCTGACAGTTTCCGCCTTCACTGCACTCTTTGTAATGCCAGCAATGGCTTACATCTTTAAACCCGCCTTTATCTACGGTAATCGACAGGATGCCGTGTAAAAGAAAACGTGATGAGGTGATCATGAATAATAAGAATAAATGCAAGTCTCTCGGCCTGGCAGTCGCAGTCGCAATGGGGATCTCCTCCATGCCTGCGCAGGCTTCTTACGAACTGGGACCGGTCCAGCTGGATGGATTTATCCGCCAGCACATGTCCTGGAATCTGGACGAACCGATTGGTCCCGGTGGTCCGATGGACGCCAAAGGAGACATGTCGATGAACCGCACCACTCTGCAGCTAGAGTGGAATGCGGCACTGACCGATGACGTTGCGTTCATCGGTGTGGCCCGTGCAGTCCGTGAGCAAACCACCTCCTACGGTGGCGATCTCAACAGCGGCGGAGCGTTTGGCAATCAGGGTCCACGTGATTACTACGACGAAGAGGAATTGCGTGAAGCCTATCTGGACATTTTCCTTACCGATCGTGTTCAGCTGAAACTGGGTAAGCAGCAAGTCGCATGGGGTGAGAGTGACTTCTTTCAGGCACTGGATATGATCCACGGTTTTGATTACCGCTGGCGTTCATTTCTGGAACCGGCCAACGAAGATCTGCGTAAACCGTTGATCATGGCCAATGCCATCATCGACATCCCTGAAGCCGATGGTCAGCTGCAGCTGCTTTACCGTCCGGGTTGGGATAACGATGACCAGATCGGCAACAGCTACGATATCGAAGGTGGCCGTTGGTCCAACGCGCCGTATAAAACCGTCGATTTCCCAGGTGCGACGCCGTACTCCTACGATCACCCGGATGCCGATACCGACGATGCTACATACGGCATCCGCTGGAACGGCACCTATAACGATCTGGGTTACTCCCTCGCCTATCTACGTACCTTCAACCCGGATCCGGTGATGAACGCCAACCCGGCCTTTGCCAATGCCAGTGCATTTAACGGAGCCTACACCAGCAATCAGGCGACGACCTTCGGTGAAGTTATTTTCCCGACAATCGATGTCCTGGGTTTCACCCTGAACGGCTACTCCGAAGCGGGTGATTTCGTCTGGAGTACGGAGTTTGCGTACATCAAGGATGCGCCATTTAACGTGGGTGATTCCAACGGTGCATTTGCGCCGGGCGACTGTAAAACCGTACTGGACGGGTTCTGCGGTATCGAACAGAGCGACGTGCTGCGCACCATGTTCCGTATCGATAAAAACCTGGCCTTTACCCAAGACCTGCTAGGCACCGAGAAACCCGCGTTCTTCTCCACTCAGCTGTTTAATACCTGGGTACTGGATCATCAGGACGGTATGAAACTGCTAGTTGGCCAGCCAGAAAACCGCAAAGAACACAGCTCCCTGCTGACGTTTATTTTGGGCACAAGCTATATGAACGGCCGTGTCACACCTGAGCTGGTCACCGGTTTTGACCTGACATACGGCGGCGGTTTTGCCGTACCAAGTGTGACCTACACCGTAGGTGATCACTGGCGTATCAAGGGTGAGCTGGATCTGTTCTTCGACGACGGTGCACAGCGTAACTTCGGCGATATGCAGGCGCAGGACAGCAGCTTGTTTGGTTGGTTTAAAGGCAACGATCAGGCTGCCGTGACCGTGACCTATCAGTTCTAAACACCAAGGTTTGAGGGTGAAGATTATGAAATTTAAAAAGACACTGCTCAGCAGTATCGCCGCTTCCCTGCTGGCAATGAGTGCTTCTGCGGCCATGGCGGCAGAAGTAAAAGAAGGTACGGTGATCAACGCAGCTAATATCGACCAGCTGTCAGAGGACACCTTTGAAGGTCACAAGATCAAAGATCTGCTGACTGAAAAAATCGAGTGGCGTATCCGTACCAGTGGCTTAGAACTGCCGCTGGTGCACTCCCAGAAAGTGGAGATGGACGCCAAATGGATTGCCCGTTCACAGGCCAACGTCGGCAACGCCAAAATCAATCCGGCGACCCGTCAGGTTGAAGGCTGGACCGGCGGTGCACCGTTCCCGAATGTTGATGATAAAGATCCGGCCGCAGCCGAAAAGATCATCTGGAACTGGTACTACGGCAACCCACGCGGTGATGTGATGAACGTACCGAACGTGGCTTACGTGATGATCGATGGCGACTCCGGCATCGAACGTATCCAGAACTGGAAGTTTATCCGTTACACCATGAACGGCCGCCTGACCGGTGATAGCGCCTCTGACGGTGATGGCACAGAACTGAGCCGCACCTTGTTCTTCGCGACAGCACCGCGTGATATCAAAGGTCTGGGTACGTTCTCTATCCGTCACGACTCCGACAAAATGGAAGATATCTGGGCCTATATCCGCGCGGTACGCCGGACCCGTCGTTTGTCCGGTGGTGCATGGATGGACCCAATCGGTGGTACGGATCAGTTGTCCGATGACATCGAGATCTTCAACGCTAACCCATCCTGGTACAAAGGCTACAAGCTGATCGGCAAACGTCACATTCTGGCGTCAGCCCACGGCAAGCACAGTGCCTGGAAAAAGGGTGCCGATGATCAGAAAGCCGAGTTCCCAACGCTTGATCTGGATAACGCACCGTACTGGAACTTCTCCAAAGATAACTACGAGCCGCGTGAAGTTTACGTGATCGAAGCAACCACCCCGGATGAGCACCCGTACTCGAAGAAGATTTTGTACGTTGATACCCAGTATCCACGTATTCATATCGGCGAAGCGTACGACAAAAAAGGTGAATTCTGGAAGATGTTCCAGGTCCACTCCTACCCAGGTACGGGTGAAGACGGCTTCCGTGATGTGCGTACTACATCCGGTGTGACCATCGACTTTAAGCGTAACCACGCCACTGTGTTCTTCCCGGATACCGATACGTGGAGCACCAACACCGCAGGCATGGATGCAGACGACGTCAGTCTGTCTTCCCTGCGTAAAGGTGCACGCTAAGACGACGGCTAACGTCACTTAGTACGAGGCAAAAGAAACCTCCCCCGATCCCCCTTCACTGCGGCTTGTGAGAGCCGTAGCGGGGGCGGTTTTGCCTGAAATCGGGCTTGAAGCGGCTATGACACGCCTCCGGCTCTATTTCAGACAGAACCCTTACCCTGAATTTAACCCGCGCAGCCCTCTGAATCGGCTGCCAGACAGGAGCGAACACCATGAGCGACTCCCCAGAGATTGCCAACACGCTCGACCTCGGCGATATGCAGGTCAACTATCACGATCAGGGCGAAGGCCGTCCGGTGATTTTGCTGCACGGTTCCGGCGCAGGCGTCACTGCGTGGGCCAACTGGCGTAATGCGATTCCAATGCTGTCCGAGTTCCGTCGTGTTTTGGCACCGGATCTGGTGGGCTTTGGTTACACCGAATGTGCCGACGATTATGAATACGAGCATATGGAATCCTGGATCAGCCAGATCATCCGGTTTATGGATGCACTGGATATCGAGCAAGCCGACTTTATCGGTAACTCATTTGGCGGCTCATTGTCGCTGGCACTAGCGGTCAAATACCCGGAACGGGTCGGTCGTATGGTGCTGATGGGCAGCGGCGGGCAACCATTCACGGTCAGCGAGAACCTGATGAAGCTATGGGGCTACAAGCCCTCTATGGCGGCGATGAAAGAGATCCTCGGCATCATGGCCTTTGATCAGTCTATCGCCACTGATGAGCTGGCTGAGCTGCGTTACAACGCCACCATGCGTCCCGGCTTTCAGGAACGTTTCGAGCGTGTATTCCCACAACCGTATCAGCGTTGGGCCGATAAGCAGGTGGTATCCGATGCTGATCTGGCAGGCATCGAGCAGCAGGTACTGATCGTGCATGGCCGTGATGACCGCGTCGTACCGGTATCTGTATCCGAAAGCCTGTTCAAAAAGATCCCGAACGCCCAGATGCACCTGTTCGGTAATTGCGGCCACTGGACTCAGATCGAGCAAGGTCCGCGTTTTAACCATTTAGTCCTGCAGTTCCTGCAGGAAGAGGCGTAACAACCATTGCGCGTGATTAAGCAGCGATAAACACGCCGGAACGGTGCCGAAACCCGGTTCCGGTCGTCTGCCTAATCTGCGCTTGTCATGCTTCCCCGTGCCATTTCAGACCGGAGATATTCGTATGCGTGCAGATATTCAGCTGACCGATACTGCTCAGGATTACCTGAGCCAAGTAGCCACCAACGAGGACAATCCCGATCTTCGCATCGGTGTCAGCCATCCCGGCACCTCGCTGTCACAGGCATTTATCACCTTCAACAAAGAAACCACCGACGATGACGAAGTTCATCAATACGGCGATTTTAATCTCAGATACAGCCGCAGCCTGGCCCTTTTTATCGACGGATTGGCGATCAATTACCGCACCAATCGCATGGGCGGCAACCTGCATCTGAAAGCCCCCAATATCAAAACCATGCCTGATTTACCGGCCGATGCGGACCTGTCTTTAAAAGTCTCCGCCATCCTTGAAGGCCACGTAAACCCTGCGCTGGCGGAACATCAGGGCGGCGTCGCTGTGGATCGTATTGAAGGAGAATCCGTCTACCTGAAGTTTGGCGGGAACTGTCTGGGTTGTGGCAACGCTGAACGCACACTGGTCGATTTTGTTGAGAAGACGCTGAAAGAGCATCTGCCCGAAATCGAAACCGTCTCTGACGTCACCCGGCACTAAATTTTCCATAATTATTAATTTTTATTTCTTTTTTCGATTGAATTTCTATCGACTTTCAATCTAATATTTAGACAAACGCATCTGGCGTTGCCGAAAATCTCAAAATAAAAACAATTTGTGAGGAAACTTCGATGGCTTTTGATAAGAAAAAAGCACGCGTGGCCAACGATAAGGGCACCAAGAAGCAGTACCAGCCATACATGGAAGCCGAGTGGGGCTTCATCAACCATTGGTATCCAGCCGCGTTCAGTGATGAACTGCCTGAAGGCGAAGTGAAAGGCATTCAGATTGCGGGCGTTCCTATCGTTCTGCGTCGTGCCAAAGGCACCGTGCATGCCCTGCTGGATCAGTGTCTGCACCGCGGGGTACGTTTCTCTGCCAAGCCGATGTGCCTGAACGACGAAACCATCACCTGCTGGTACCACGGTTTCACCTTTAATCTGGACGACGGCGAACTGAGCACCATCGTCGCCGCACCGGACGACAAACTGATCGGTACCACCGGTATTCAGAAATTTGCCGTGGAAGAAGTGAACGGCATGATCTTCGTATTTGTTTGCGAAGAGGACTGGGACGAAGAGATCCCACCGCTGAAAAACGATCTGCCGATCCGTTTCCCGGAAAACAACGACAAATTCCCGCATCCGCTGTGGCCTGACACCCCATCCATTCTGGACGACGGTGTCATCATCCGCGGTATGCACCGCACGGGTAACGCTAACTGGCGTCTGGCCTGTGAAAACGGTTTTGATGCCGGTCACCTGCTGATCCACCGCGATAACGCGATTGTGCAGGCCAAAGAGTGGGCAGTACCTCTGGGTATCAAACCGCTGGATGATCAGGCGATTGCGATCATCGAGGACGAAGACGGTCCTCAGGGTTTCCTCAACCGTTACTTCACTGACTCCTATGAGCCGATTCTGGAAAACCCGATTCTGGATATCAAAGCCTACGGTCAGAATCCGAAATACTTCCGTACTTCCATGTTTATGCCAGGCGTATTGATGGTAGAGAACTGGCCGGAAGAGCACGTTGTACAGTACGAGTGGTACATCCCTATCACCGATGACACCTACGAATACTGGGAAGTGCTGGTGAAGAAGTGCAACACCGAAGAGGAGAAGAAGGAGTTCGATTACCGCTTCGAAAACCTCTATAAGCCGATGTGTCTGGAAGGTTTCAACGACTGTGACCTGATGGCGCGTGACGCGATGCAGAACTTCTACGCAGACGGCACCGGTTGGGATGATGAGCAGCTGGCCGACATGGATGCTTCCGTCATCGTATGGCGTAAATGTGCCTCCAACTTCAACCGCGGTATCGCTCAGCCACCACGTGGCGTGAACGGCGCGAAGAAAGGTCAGAGTAAAGATCTGGCAGCGGCAGCACTGGGTGACTGGCCGGGCATGGATGCCTACGCCACAGGCCGTAAGTACGACAAGAGCTGATCCACGCTCTATCTGAGGCGCTGCTTGTCGGCGCTTCCCGGAAGGCTTTCCCTAAGAAGCCCGACGATAGAGGTTGTGTGATCACGCATGTGCGGTCACACAACCTCGCTTCCAATAATAAGAAAATCGGAGGACATATTATGTCTTCAGCCGAAGCAGTTGCTGTGCAGGAAGTGACGTCTAAAGTCACCTATCGTTTTAATGATGGCGTTGAATTCGAAGCGGTCTCTGGCGAGGGTGAGTCCCTGTTGGATGTGGCACGCAATAACGAAGTCCCGATCGTCCATCAATGTCTCACCGGCAGCTGTGCCAGCTGCATCTGTCGTGTCGAAACCGGCGACGTTTCCATGGACAGTGACCGTGTTATGTCTCTGTTACCGAGCGAAGCACGCGAAGGTTTCCGCCTGACCTGCACTGCGTATGCCGATACAGATTGCGTAGTCGATCTCGATTACCCAAGCACCTTTTCCGAAGACCACGCCGCCAGCCAAAGTGTCATCACCATCGAAGCGCTGGAATGGGTTAACCACAACACCGTACGCATCACCGCTGAACTGGATGATGATGCCGAGATGGAAAACTTTGAAGCCGGTCAGTATGTACAGCTGAAAGTACCGGGCACTGAAGAGTGGCGCTCCTATTCCATGTCCAGCACCGTGCGTGATCTGCCGGAACTGACCTTCTACATCCGTGTGCTCGATGACGGCGTGATGTCCAACTACCTGCGTGACCACGCCGCAGTTGGCGATACGCTTGAGATCGACGGCCCGTACGGCGTGTTCTATCTGCGTGAAGAGAAAGTCCCGCAGATTATGATTGCAGGCGGTACCGGCCTGGCACCGATGATGTCGATGATCGACACCCTGCGCCTGTCCAACTTCCGTCGCAAACCGGTCATTCTGGCTTTTGGCTGCTCCTTCGAAAAAGACCTGTTTGCACAGGACGAGCTGGAGCTGCGTGGCAACTGGATGCGTAACCTGGATGTCCGCACCTGTGTCTCCCGTCCGGAAGGCGACTGGGATGGTCTGAATATGCGGGCCCAGTATTCGATTACCGAAGACGATATCACCGAAGACACCATCGCTTACCTGTGTGGACCGCCGGCCATGAACGAAGCCGCGCGTGAACATCTGGAAGAGCTGGGTGTGAAAGGTGAAAACATTCACGTCGAGCTGTTTGATACCGCTCACGCGTAAGTTATCCACAGCGCAATCGGAGGGTTGATCTCTACCGGTGTTCCCGATTTCGCTGTACCTAAACCGATCTCTCGAAAAACAACAATAAGAGCAATAAGAGGGCTTTATCATGGCCGGAGTAACCAAACTCGCCTATCTGGGCTTTAACGTGGCCGATGTATCCCAGTGGCG
>NZ_JBFGYC010000044.1:0-14337 GCF_041587635.1 Pontibacterium sp.
AGATGGGGAGACTCGAACTCCCACGCCCTTGCGAGCACTAGCACCTGAAGCTAGCGTGTCTACCAATTCCACCACATCTGCTTCGAAAGTGGGGCGTATTGTATAGAGCTGTTTTCCGTTTGTGAACACCTTTTTTGATTTTTTTTATTTTTCATCAACCCGTTAGATCAGGAACAGAAATACAGGCTGTTCACCCGCTTCTCAACCTTGGACATGAGAAACGGGGAAATCGTTCATGCCTGAAGTTCTACCGTGCTGATAAGCAGGCCACCATGGCCTCAGCAACGCTGCTCAAATAAGACGCGTAACCGTTTTCACGCACGTCTGTCGCCGTCGCCAAAGGATCGATAGCCCCTTGATTGACCGGCAGACCAGACGTGACGGCCTGCACTATGGATGATTTAAACTGAGGTTCACTGAACACACAGACCGCCTTCTGTTCTTCAAGCTGCTGGCGGATCTCCGTCAGATGACGCGCACCGGGTTTACGATTTGTGTCCATCGTGAAATACCCCAGTTGATTCAGACCGTAGTGCTCCACAAAATGCCCCCAGGCATCATGAAACACAAAAAATCCCTGAGACTTCACGGGTATAAACTGCTGGTGTAACTCGGCATCCAGTCCGCGCAGGTTTTGCTCAAAACGAACATAGTTTGCAGCAAATGTCTCTGCGTGCTGCGGATATACAAGGCTCAACCGATCTTTCAGCGCGTCTGCAAACGCCAGACCTTCAATCGGGTCCAGCCAGTAATGCAGATCTTCACCATGATGATCGTGATGGCCATCTGCTGCCTCGTCCGCATGGTCTGCATGGTCTGCATGGTCTGCATGGTCTGCATGGTCTGCATGGTCTGCATGGTCTGCATGGTCTGCATGGTCATCAGTATGATGATCGATGTGTTCTTCTTCGTTGTCAGCCATCTGCAGGGTAGAGGTTTTCACTGTACGCAGCGACTTTGCCAAAAACTGCTCCATCTCCGGTCCGACCCAAATCACCAGCCCCGCATCTGCAAGCTTACGCATATCCGACGGTTTCATAGAGTAGTGGTGAGGAGATGCACCCGGTTTCAGCAACAACTGAACCTCTCCCGTGGTTCCCACAATATCGTGAGCGATCAGCTGCAGTGGTTTAATACTGGCCAGTACCTTCACATCGTCAGCCGCAAGAGAAAACTGGCTGAAGAACAGGCTGAGAAATACAATAATGGCTTTAAAACGCATGGTGTCGGTTCATCCTGATAAATGTTCCGTTATACTATAACAAAACAAGAAGGTTTTTCTCTATATGTGCGCTGACACAATCGCTTTCGAGACACACCACGATCACAGCCAATGTATTGAACAAGCGATGGATGAAGCCCGCTCGTTGTGCAAAGCACGGAGCCTTCGCCTGACCCCTATTCGTGAGCTGGTGCTGAAGCTGGTGTGGCAGAGCCATAAACCTTTAGGTGCCTACGAGATCCTGCCCGCGCTGGCAGAGGCCGGATTTAACTCGGCACCGCCCACCGTCTATCGGGCACTCGATTTCTTGCAGGAGCAGGGGCTGGTACACCGTATTGCCATGCTCAACGCATTTATAGGCTGCCCCCACCCCGACGATGCACATCATGGCTGTTTTTTGATCTGCCGCCACTGCAACACTGCCGTGGAAGCGGATAGCAGCGCCGCCGAAGCACTGATCCGCGAGCAAGCGTCTGCGCTGGGATTTACCACGGAGCAACAATCTATCGAAGTGCTCGGTTGCTGCCCTAACTGCCAGGAGCGTGCCTAAAAATGAAGTCTCATCATGATCTGGTCCGCCTGGAACAGGTTAATCTGCACTTTGGCCGTAACCATGTCTTGCAGAACATCGATATGGCCCTGCACAAAGGCTGCATCACCACGATCATCGGTCCCAATGGCGCCGGTAAAACCACGTTGGTCAAAGTGGTATTGGGTTTGACCAAACCTTCCACGGGCAATGTATGGTGTGAAGACGGCCTGCGCATCGGCTACATGCCACAGAAGTTACACATCGATCGTACCTTTCCATTGACCGTGCAACGTTTCCTTCAAACCGCACAATGCAAAGATAAATCGTTGATGTTAGAAGCGCTTTCAGATGTAGGCGCAGAAACATTGCTGAAGGAATCTATTCACGGATTGTCCGGCGGAGAGATGCAGCGGGTACTACTGGCACGGGCATTACTACGCAATCCAAATCTGCTGGTACTGGATGAACCGGTACAGGGTGTGGATATCAACGGACAACTGGAACTCTACGCGCTGATTGCCCGTATCCGTGACCAACGTAACTGTGGCGTACTGATGATCAGTCACGATCTGCACCTGGTGATGTCATCCACCGATCACGTGATCTGCATGAACCACCATATCTGTTGTTCCGGGCACCCGGAGCAGGTCAGCAACGATCCATCATTTGTGGATCTGTTTGGTCAACGTGGTGCCGAACAACTGGCGCTGTATAACCATCATCATAACCATCGCCACAACACGCATGGCGACGTTGTCCACGAACATTGCGAGCACGATCATGGCTGATTTTCTAATTCTGGCCCTGCTGGGAGGTTTAGGTGTAGCAGCCATTGCCGGACCACTGGGTTCGTTTGTGGTATGGCGCCGAATGGCCTACTTTGGCGACACACTGGCGCACTCGGCCCTGTTGGGGGTATCGCTGGGTTTCCTGTTTGATATTAACCTGAACGTGGCGGTGATCGCCTGCTGTGTCATTCTCGCGCTGACACTGGTGACATTGCAGCGGCAACATTTAGTCGCCACCGATACCCTGCTGGGCATTATGGCGCACAGCAGCCTGTCGCTGGGTCTGGTCGCCATCGCACTGATCGATGATATCCGCGTGGATCTGATGGCCTATCTGTTTGGCGACCTGCTGGCCGTGACCCCGGAAGATCTGTACTGGATATACGGCGGTGGCATTCTGGTCGCAGCACTGCTCTATAAGCTCTGGGAACCTTTGTTGGCGATCACCATCAACGAAGAGTTGGCCCAGGTGGAAGGCGTACGGGTTACCTGGGTGCGACTGGCGCTGATGCTACTGATTGCCGTGATCATCGCGGTCGCGATGAAGATTGTGGGTATTATGCTGATTACTTCACTGCTGATTATTCCCGCGGCAGCAGCACGAAGACTCGCCAGTACGCCCGAGCAGATGGCCATTGGTGCAGCCATCCTAGGCTGTATCGCGGTCATCTTAGGTCTGGGACTGTCCTATCAATGGGATACGCCTGCCGGCCCGTCAGTCGTCGTGGTCTCGATGCTTGAGTTCCTGATTTTGTATAGCTGGCCTCAGCGACAGCTCGCCTGATCAAACACTAAAAACCCGGCGTATATGCCGGGTTTTGTTTATTCTGAACGGGCCTTCCAAGCTAATTCGGAGCCTTTGCTCAACGCTTCCACAATACGTTGATCAGCGCACCCGTCATGATCAGCCCACCGCCAATCAACGTCCAGAGTGTTGGAATTTCGGCAAAGAAGATCCAACCCAGCACCAGGGAAAAGATCACCTGTACATACGAGTAAGCGGTCGCTTTACTGGCCTTCTCATACTGCATTGCCTTGGTCAGACCAACTTGCCCCACCTGAGTAAACACCCCTACCAGTAACAACAGAATGAGCGCCTCACCGTTCGGCATCACAAAATCACTGCCCAGCAGGAAGACCGATACCGGTAAGGCAATCAGCGGAAAGTAAAAAATAATCACCGAACTGTCTTCGCTCTGACTCAACCGGCGCACAATCACATAGGCCACCGCACTGCCTAACGCACCGATCAGTGCCGCCACCACACTGAGCCAGGGTAACTCGACACTGTAACCGGAAATCAGATCAGGCTTCACCATCACCGTCAGCCCCAAAATACTCAGGACGATGCAGATAATGGTGGAATACTGGGCCCGCTCTTTCAGAAAGAACAGCGCTAATAACGCGGTAAATACCGGGTGCAGGTACTGCAGAATCGTCGCTTCCGCCAATGGCAGCGTGGTCACCGAGAAATACACACACATCAGCGCCAGCGCACCCACCACACCACGGGCGATCAACAGCGGTTTGTGTGTACCCCACACGGAGATACGTTTGCGCTTAACATCCAGATAGCTGATCACCAGCGATACGATCGCTCGGGCCGCCACTATCTCCAATACCGGAATATCGTAGGTACTCACCGCTTTGACGCACACGGCCATCAACGCAAAACCCAATGCGGAAAACAGCATGTAACGCACACCGGGTGAGAAGGTCTCTTTTAGCTCAAGTAACATGATCAACATTCGGAAAGAGTTAATATTAACCCGGAGATCACCGGGGGAGGTTATTCTGGCCCAGCACCTCGTCAGAGGCTATGTTTATCTCAGACTATTTCGACAACAAACAGGTTGAATCGATGAACAATAGCCTGCGTTCCATCATCCTGGCTGTCCTGCTAATCAGTACGCCGCTCTGCGCCCGTTCATTGCCACTGGAAAGTTTGCAATTGCCGCCGGGATATCAGATTCGCATTGCAGCAGAAGTGGACAATGCCCGCCAGATGGCGCGCGTCGATACACCCGAAGGGCAGGGGATCCTGTTTGTCGGTTCACGCCGGGCCGGTAAAGTCGTTGCCCTGCGTGACCGGGACGGCGACGGCTATTACGAGCAGCAGTACCTGATCGCTCAGGGGCTCAATCTTCCCAGCGGGATCGCGGTGCAGGGGAACGATCTTTATGTCGCGGCCGTCGATAAGATCTGGCGCTACCCCAATCTGGTAACACGACTGGAAAACCCACCCGCCGCCCAACTGGTGACGAATAAGCTACCGGATGAAACCCATCACGGTTGGAAATACCTCAAATTTGGTCCCGACAGCTGGCTGTATATGAACGTAGGTGCACCCTGTAATATCTGCCTGTCACGCGATCCCCGATTTGCCTCCCTGCTTCGTTTCAACACCGACACCGGTGCACAACAGGTGGTCGCCTCAGGAGTGCGTAACAGCGTGGGTTTCACCTGGCATCCACAGGATAATAGCCTCTGGTTCACGGATAATGGCCGTGATCATCTGGGCGACGATCAGCCGGATGATGAACTCAACCGTAGCACACGGCCAGGCCAGCACTTTGGTTACCCCTTTGTGCACGCAACAGACGTTCGTGATCCTCGATTTGGTAAACAGGGCAGTGACCATTACGTCGCCCCGGTGCTGGAATTAGGCGCACATGTCGCACCACTGGGACTGACGTTCTATACCGGCGACCAGTTCCCTGATGCCACACACAACACCCTGTTTATCGCCGAACACGGCTCCTGGAATCGCAGTCTTAAAGTGGGTTATCGGGTTGTCCGGGTTGAAACCCAGGCCGGTCAAGTGGTCAGCCATACGCCTTTTATCAGCGGCTGGCTACGTGGGCAGCGTCACTGGGGACGCCCCGCTGACGTGATGGTCGATCACGACGGTAGCTTGTTGATCTCAGATGATTATGCGGGTGTGATCTACCGGGTGACTTCAGCGAAAAAGCCCACTAAAGCCACCCAGTGAAGGTTACGACTGCTCGACCTGCGGAATCTGCGCACGCGTAAACGGCCGCATCACTTTTTTCTCCAGTTCAACCAGGATGAACACCACCAAAGCCACCAGCACAATCCGCGTCCAGGATGCCATGTCGATAGATTCCACCCGGAAGAAGGTCTGCATCAGCGGGGTGTAAGTGAAAATCAGCTGGAAGAACATTACCAGCGCAATCGCCATCAACACGTACCGGTTGCCGAACAAACCTTCACGGCTCAATACAGATTCATTGAGATAGCGGGTATTGATCAGATATACCACCTCCAGCATCACCAACGTATTCACGGCGACGGTACGGGAGTATTCGAGACTGGACCCCGCATCCATCTCCCAGAGAAAGAGCCCGAAGGTCCCGGCCACCATCAGCAACGACACAAACACAATCCGCCAGGTCATAAAGCGCGATAAAATTGGCGCCCGGGTATTACGCGGCATCCGATGCATCACACCCGCTTCGGTCGGTTCAAAGGTGAGCGACAGCGCGAGTGTCACCGCGGTGATCATATTCACCCACAGGATCTGGGCAGCGGTAACCGGTAGCATCGTGCCCATAGCAATCGCAGCCATCACCGTTAAGGCTTCACCGCCGTTGGTTGGCAGGATAAACAGTATCGATTTTTTGATGTTGTCGAAGACTGTACGTCCCTCTTCAACGGCGTGTGCAATGGAGGCAAAGTTATCATCGGCCAACACCATCTCGGCCGCTTCTTTCGCCGCCTCGGTGCCTTTAATGCCCATGGCGACGCCCACATCGGCACGCTTCAACGCCGGTGCATCGTTGACCCCATCCCCGGTCATCGCCACGACTTTCTCCTGTGCCTGCAGCGCGGTCACAATACGCAACTTGTGCTCGGGGCTGGCACGGGCAAATACATCATAGGTCAGTACCGCCTGCTGGAGTTCTTCATCGTTCATCCGTTCCAGCTCACTGCCGGTGATTGCATCCCGGCTCGCGGTGATCCCCATCTGGTTGGCAATCGCAGCCGCCGTTTCGGCATGGTCACCGGTAATCATTTTGACGCTGATGCCCGCCTGATGGCATTGTTTCACTGCATCAATCGCCTCCTGCCGTGGCGGATCGATAATCCCCACCACGCCCAGCAGTATCAGACCGGACTCAATCTCATCAAAACGTAGCGAACGACGACCATTCTTAGTCGGCACGCAGGCGATCGCCAAGGTGCGCTGGCCTCGGCGGGCAATACGGCGTTGCTGAGCCAGCCAGAAGTCCCTATCCAGCCCTTTATCCTGATCACCGGTCCATTGGTGATCGCAACGCGGCAGAATCGCTTCAATGGCACCTTTCACGTAAATCATACCGTTACCATCATGATCATGATGCAGGGTAGCCATAAAACGGTGCTGAGATTCGAACGGGATCAGATCATCGCGGGGCCGCTCCAGATGTGTTTCCACCGCATCGAAGCCCGCTTTCACCCCCAGTACGGTTAATGCGCCTTCTGTGGGATCACCCACGATATGCCATTCGTCATCCGTTTCATGCAGTGAAGCATCGTTACAAAGCAAACCCGCCAGACACAATTTACGCAGGGCAGGGTAGTCGTTAGGGTCGATATCTTCGTCACCCAGCATGAATGAACCGTGCGGGTTATAACCGACCCCGGTAACGTCCACCGTCTGATCGGCGGTCACTACGGTGGTGACCGTCATCTCGTTGCGGGTGAGGGTGCCGGTTTTATCGGAGCAGATCACGGATACCGACCCTAAGGTCTCAACCGCCGGTAAGCGCCGAATAATCGCGTGCCTGTTCGCCATCCTCTGCACACCGATCGCCAGCGCAATGGTAATGACGGCAGGCAGACCTTCAGGAATAGCCGCCACCGCCAATCCGACGGCCGCCATAAACATCTCATCTAGGGTAAAACCGTGTACATAAACCCCAAACACAACGGTTAATGCGGCGATGGCCAGGATGATCCCGGTCAGCCAGCGGGCAAAAATATCCAGTTGACGGGTCAGCGGAGTGGTTAGCTGAGTGACCTGCGCTAACATCGCGCTGATACGACCAATTTCAGTATGGGCACCGGTTTCAACCACCACCCCCAGGCCTTGCCCGTAGGTCACTAACGTACCAGAGAACGCAATATTACAACGATCACCTAGTGCAGCATCCTTGTCCACCGGGTCGGTATTTTTATCTACCGGCACGGATTCACCGGTCAGCACCGCCTCTTCGATACGCAGATCTTTCACCCAAAAGAGGTGCAGATCGGCAGGCACCCGATCACCGGATTGCACAAACACCACATCGCCGGGGACCAGCACCTCGGCGTCCATCTGCGTTCGATGCCCGTCACGGGTCACGGTCGCCTGGCGCGACAGCATTTTACGCACGGCGTCGATCGCTTTTTCCGCTTTCCCTTCCTGGATGAATCCCACCAGCGCATTGATCACCACAACTGCAGCAATCACCCAGGCATCAACCATATGATCCAGCAACGCGGTCACAATTCCCGCCACCAGCAAGACATAGATCAGCACATTATGAAATTGGGAAAGCAGTCGCATCCACGCGCTGCGGCGCGGCGGTTCGGGTATTCGATTGGGCCCATGCTGTTGCTGACGCTTGGTTGCATCCTGATGGGTCAGGCCCTCTTTTGAGGTGTCCAGCTCAGTAAATGTATCTTGAGGGTTGTGCGTGTGCCAACGAGACGCCTGTTTAGCGGATCTCTGTGTGTCCATATTACACCTCCAACATTGATCAGCGGTGATGCCAGCCTTTCCAGACTACCTCGTCCTGATCGCTAGATCCCTGATCCGGCGCAGGTATTTGCTGTGCATTTTGGCCACCCGGACAGCATGGCCTCGGGCCGTCTAAAACAAAATAACAAATGATAATTATTCGTATTGAAATAGCATCATAAATTTATGATAATGCTTCTCATTAACAAAGGAGATATCGCGATGAATATTCGAATGAGTAAGCCAGATCTGGGGTTTCCGATGATCGCGCTGACAGGCGGTGTCATGCTTTGCCTGCTATTTGTGCTCTAATCTACGAAAGGCAACACAACGCCCCAGACCTCCGGACCTTGCGGCCGAACGTGATGATAAGCATAGACCAGACTCAGCCTTCAGGCCGCTGGCCAAAGCGGAGTCACGTTGTCGTAGGCAATAGGGAAACACCAGAGGCAACAGCGGGGCCACCTCTGGTGTTGAGTAGGAAAGGATCAGTGATCTCGGCGTTTTGAGCCTGGATTGGCGACAAAATTAAGCGGCTGAGCATCCGCCGGAATCGGTTCCGGCACTCGGTTTACCCGGGTTTCCAACTCTTCCGCTGCATCCGGCTCACCGTCCAGACGCATCGCGTCCTCGAAATCACACTCGACACATTCACGGTACTCTTTCTCTTCATCCCGGTACATGCGCAGGGTGTCCATCTCCCCACAGCGAGGGCAGGTTGCCCCTGCAACAAATCGTTTTACAACACTCATAATCAAGACTCAGTTACGGTGATACCGCTGTGTCGTAACAGCGCATCCACCTCGGGCTTACGGCCACGGAACTCAACAAACAGATCCATCGCTTCACGCGATCCACCCTGCTCCAGTACGGCATGCAGGAAATCAGCACCGGTCTGCTGGTTAAAGATACCGTCCTCTTCAAAGCGAGAGAAGGCATCGGCAGACAGCACTTCGGCCCATTTATAGCTGTAATAACCGGCAGCGTAACCACCGGCAAAAATATGGCTAAAACTGTGCTGGAAACGGTTGAAGGCGGGTGGAGTGACCACAGCAACTTCATCACGAATCCGGTTCAGTACGGTCTGAATATCGGTTTTACCCGCTTCAAACTCACGGTGCAGCTGGAAATCAAAGATCGAGAACTCCAGCTGACGTACCATCATCATACCGGATTGGAAGTTTTTCGCTGCCAGCATTTTGTCGAGTAGTTCGCGCGGCAACGTCTCACCTGTCTGGTAGTGACCAGAGATCAGCGCCAGCGCTTCCGGCTCCCAGCACCAGTTTTCAAGGAACTGACTTGGCAGCTCAACCGCATCCCATGCCACCCCGTTGATACCGCTGACATCAGCCGTTTCGATACGCGTCAGCATATGGTGGATACCGTGACCAAATTCGTGGAACAACGTCGTCACTTCGTTATGGGTCAGCAGGGCAGGATCATCACCCACCGGCGGGTTGAAGTTGCACACCAGATACGCCACCGGCAGCTGCAAGCTGCCATCATCCAGACGACGGCGCACACGGCAGTCGTCCATCCAAGCGCCACCGCGTTTTTTCTCACGCGCAAACGGGTCCAGATAGAAACGGGCAATCAATGTTTCGTCACGACGCACTTCAAAGTGGCGGGCATCTTTATGCCAGCTATCGAAGTCCTTGATCTCGCAGATCTCGATACCAAACAGACGCTGAGCAACTTCAAATAACCCATCCAACACTTTTGGCATTGGGAAGTAGGGCCGCAACATCTCCTGAGAGATCTCATAACGCGCGTGTTTCAGTTTCTCGCCGTAATAGGTCACATCCCAGGCTTGCAGCTGTTCCATACCGTATTCATCACGGGCAAAGTCACACAGCTCCTGATATTCACGTTCTGCTTCAGGGTGGCTTTTTGCCGCCAGATCACGCAGGAATCCGATCACCTGATCCGGGTCTTCAGCCATCTTGGTTGCCAGTGAATACTCGGCATAGTTCTCAAAGCCCAGCAGCCTGGCTTTTTCCTGACGCAGTTGCAGGATTTCCTGCATGATCTCAGAGTTATCCCACTCTCCGGCGTTGGGTCCCTGATCAGAAGCGCGAGTCGCAAAGGCAGTGTAAACCTCTTCACGCAGCGCTCGGCTGTCCGCGTAGGTCATCACCGGGATATAGGACGGGAAGTCCAGCGTCAGCATCCAGCCGTCTTCACCTTTCGCTTCAGCAACCTGCTTCGCCGCCGCAATCGCCATCTCCGGCAAACCTGCCAGTTCAGACTCATCCTTAATGAGTTTGCTCCACGCATTGGTGGCATCCAGTACGTTCTCGGAAAACTTGGTGGTCAGTTCAGATAAACGCTGTTGCAGCTCGCCATAACGCTGCTGCTGATCCTCGGCCAAGGCAATACCCGACAGTTTAAAGTCACGCAACGTATGCTCGATCGCCGTTTTCTGCTCGGTGTTCAGGGTCTTAAATTCTTCGCTGTCCGCGTACTGCTGATGCAGCTGGTACAGCCCCTGATTCTGTCCCAGTTCGGTCCAGAACTGGGACAGTTTTGGCAGGCAGGCATTGTAAGCTTCTCGCAGCTCATCGCTGTTAACGACCGAGTTCATATGGGAAACCGGCGACCAGGCTTTTGCCAGCACATCGTTGATCTGCTCCAGTGGCGCAATCAGTGTATCCCAGGTTGGATTGGTCACCTTCTGCACCAGCATATCAACCACTTGACGGTTGTCAGCCAGCAGCTTATCAACCGCCGGTTCAACGTGTTCCGGCTTGATCTGCGCAAACGGGGGCAAAATATGAGCGTTTAACAGGGGGTTCGTCATCGACTTAAGTCTCCATGAACTGGGCTACTGAGGCGCTCTGAAGCGGCTTCGAATAAGTATACAATGGGGCTCAACACTGAGTTTTCAACAGGACCCTCACTATGCATATCCGTACTTATCAGGGCATGACCCCAAAACTGGGTGAGCGCACCTTTGTAGATCCCAGCGCTGTTGTACTGGGGGACGTCGAACTGGGCGAAGATTGTTCTGTCTGGCCACTGACGGTGATTCGCGGTGACATGCACCGTATCCGTATCGGTCAGCGCACCAGTGTACAAGACGGTTCTGTGTTACATATCACCCATGCCGGTCCGTTCAACCCTGATGGCTATCCTCTGATTATTGGCGATGATGTGACAATCGGCCACCAGGCGATGCTGCACGGTTGCACCATCGGCAGCCGGGTTCTGGTCGGAATGGGCGCTATGGTGATGGACGGTGCCGTCGTGGAAGATGAAGTCATCATCGGCGCTGGCAGTTTGGTCCCCCCGGGTAAAACGCTGGAAAGTGGTTACCTCTACGTGGGGCGTCCCGTGAAGCAACAGCGGACTCTGACCGATAAAGAGCGATCATTCTTCACCTACACGGCGGGCAACTATGTGAAGCTCAAAGACCAGCACCTGCAGGAAGACTACGCTCAAACATCATCTGACTAACCTCCCTCCTTGGCGCGGATGATCACCTTCATCCGCGCTCTTGCCCTTCATTCCTCAGCGTCATCTCAATACCTGAATATCTGATCCGCATCATGAAACCAGGCTTTTAATTACTGGAAATTCATATTCGTATGGAGAAGCATTATCATTTGCATTACTATACGTCTTATTAACCCCCCTATCAGAGATGAGAGATCCAATGAAATTTCGTGCGACATTACTCAGTCTGGCAATTGGCACCACAATGCTTACCGGCTGTGCCGACCAGATGCAAAAGGAACAGGCTGCTGCACCAACAGCCGATGCAGTACTGGGCAACTACGCGGATATTGCGCTGGCCACTTATGAGGACTCTCTGACAACGGCACAAACGCTGCAGTCGACGATTGATCGCCTGCTGGCGAATCCAACGGATGCCAACCTGAATGCCGCGAAAGCAGCATGGAAAGCAGCCCGCGCGCCTTATCAGCAGTCCGAAGCGTACCGTTTTGGGAATGCGGTTGTTGATGACTGGGAAGGCCGTGTAAACGCCTGGCCGCTGGATGAAGGCCTGATCGATTACGTGGATAACGGTTACGGAACTGAATCTGATGAGAACCCGTACTACACCGCGAACATCATCGCCAACAAAACCCTGAAGCTGGGTGGTGTGACCGTTGATGCAACGACCATCAACAAAAAACTGCTGGCTGAAACCCTGCACGAAATCGATGACGTTGAAGCCAACGTAGCAACCGGTTACCACGCGATTGAATTTTTGCTGTGGGGTCAGGATCTGAACGGCACTAACCCGGGAGCGGGCAACCGTCCGGTCACCGATTTTGATCTGAACAACTGTACCGGCGGCAACTGTGATCGTCGTCGCGACTACCTGTCCGCAGCGACGGAACTGCTAATAGATGATCTGCAGGAGATGGTCGACAACTGGAAAACCAACGGCGCAGCACGTACCGACCTGATGGCGAAAGGCCCTCAGGGTGGTTTGTCCACCATGTTGACCGGTATGGGCAGTCTGGCATACGGCGAACTGGCCGGTGAGCGCACCAAACTGGGCCTGATGCTGCACGATCCGGAAGAGGAACATGACTGCTTCTCCGACAACACCCACTGGTCCCACTTCTACGATGCCAAAGGCATTAAGAACGTATACCTGGGTGAATATACCCGTGTCGACGGTAGCATGATCAAAGGCCCAAGCCTGTCTGCACTGGTGCAGGCAGCGGCTCCAGCCGTTGATGCAGAGCTGCGGGGCAAGCTGGAGAAAACCGAAGCTGCCATGCAGGTGATGGCCGATACCGCTGAAGCGGGTAACCCGTTTGACGTATTGATCGGTGAGAACAATCCAGAAGGTAACCAGATCGTTCAGAACGCGGTGGACGCACTGACTGACGAAACGAAAACCATCGAACAGGCGATTGTTGCTCTGAAACTGGACAACATTGAACTGGAAGGATCTGACAGTCTGGATAACCCAGCCTCTGTGATGGCTGAATAATCGGTCTGGATTTACGACGGGGGTAACCAGTGGTTACCCTTTTTTATAGGCGGCAGAAACATCTGCCCATAACGACCGAGAGCCCATGTACAACCGTCTTGCGGCACTGACACTCGGGTTGCTGATATGCAGCCCAATGGCAGTATCCGCCCAGCCAGCCGAGCCGGACTTCACCCACAGTGAAGCCGGCGAGCGTTACGCCGGTGGCCGGGGAACCTATCTCAAGCGTATCGATAAACGAGCCTTCCTCCACCCGTCAGCCAATCTGCCGTTTGAACAGCAATTGGATTTTCGCGTCGGGCAGGGCATTTTCAAAAAACTCTGGGTCTCGGCACCTACCGCCACCACCGCCAGCGACGGTTTAGGACCGGTCTATAACGCCCGCGCCTGCCAGCGCTGCCACCTGAATAACGGACGCGGTCATCCACCTACCGCGAACTGGCCGGATGACAACGCCGTCTCGATGTTTTTGCGCCTGAGTATTCCGCCGCAAAATACCGCCCAACAAAAGCTGATTGATGAACGTAAGGTCGGCGTTATCCCTGAACCCACCTACGGGGGACAGTTACAGGACTTTGCCGTGCCCGGTATCTCCGGTGAGGGTCGGATGCGAATTAGCTATCAGGAACAGGTCATCACGCTCTCCGACGGTGAAAGCGCACGCTTAAGACAACCGACCTACAGTGTCAGTGATCTGGGCTATGGCCCGCTACATCCACAGACACAGCTCTCCGCCCGTGTTGCCCCACCGATGATTGGCTTAGGCCTGCTGGAAGCGATCAGTCGCGAAGATATTCAGTCACAGGCCGACCCAGATGATCAGAACAATGACGGTATCTCCGGACGTGCCAATGAGGTCTGGAATGCGGACCGTCAGCAGGTTGATGTGGGTCGATTTGGCTGGAAAGCCGGACATGCCACCCTCAATCAGCAGAACAACAGCGCGCTGAACGGCGATATTGGTATCTCCAACCCGGACTTTAAAAGCCCTTACGGCGACTGCACCCAGCAACAACCCGCCTGCCTGAAGATGCCCCACGGCAATACAGAACGGCACGATGATCTGGAAGCGTCCCGTCAGATGACGGACCTGATGCTACTCTATACCCGTAACCTCGC
>NZ_JBFGYC010000045.1:0-14253 GCF_041587635.1 Pontibacterium sp.
ATGGATATAGTCTACATTCGTGAACTAGAAGTGGAAACGATCATCGGTATTTATGACTGGGAACGTGAAATACGTCAGACGGTCAGCCTTGATCTGGAAATGGGAACGGATATCCGGCAGGCCGCCGCCACTGAGGTTGTGGATAACACGCTAAACTATAAATCAGTCTCTGAAAAGCTGATTGAGTTTGTGAGCAATAGCGACTTCCAGCTGGTGGAAACGATGGCGGAAGAGATCGCTACACTGGTGATGAGTACGTTTGGTGTGCGCTGGATTCGTGTGCGGGTTGGCAAACCTGGAGCCGTACCTGCGGCAAAGGATGTGGGTGTAATCATCGAGCGTGGAGAGCGTTTCTGATGGCACAGGTATACGTCAGTATCGGCAGTAATCAGGATCGATCCCGGTATATTCGGGCGTCTCTGGATGCGTTGCATGCGGCGTTTGGTGAGCTTCTGTTGTCCTCCGTCTACGAAAGTAAGGCGGTGGGCTTTGATGGCGACAACTTTTACAACTTAGTTGCCGGGTTTGAGACTGAATTGTCAGTGGGCGAGTTATCGCGTTGCCTTAAAGCCATTGAAGATGACAACGGGCGCTGTCGTAAAGGGCCCAAGTTCAGTGGTCGAACCCTGGATATCGATATTCTGACGTACGATTCGTTAAGCGGCGATCGCGAAGGTGTGCAGTTGCCGCGCAATGAGATTGTTAAAAATGCTTTTGTCTTGTTGCCACTGGCTGAAATAGCACCCAATGTGCTTCATCCGGTCTTAAAGACGTCATATGCTGAGATGTGGAAGGCCTATGATCGTGATCAGCAGTTGTGGAATGTCGACTTTGAGTGGGCAGGGAAACAAATTTCGAAAGCGATCTGATACTACGAACGATTCCCTCGCCAGCTCTGCTAGCGCTTAACTGTAGAGTGAGCGCCCACCATCCACCGCTAATACTTGTCCTGTAATAAAAGGTGCCGACGCAAGAAAGTAGACCGCGTCGGCGATGTCTTTTGGCGTACCGCTGCGCGCCAGTGGCGTCTTACTCAGGATCTCTTGCTTTGCCGTATCTGTTGGCGCGGCTTCCGCTTCCGGCCAGAGAATTGGCCCGGGAGATACGCCGTTGATTCGCACTTCGGGCGCCAGATCTTTTGCCAGTGTCCGCACCATCATCTCAACACCCGCTTTCGCGATGGAGTAGATTGGATACGCGGGCAAACCGCGTTGAGCATGAATATCGACAAGATTAATCACGGCTCCGTGATTGTTCTTAAGTCCTTGGCTAAGCAGCGATGTCAGAAAGTAGGCCGCACGTACGTTGCTGTTGATCAAGTCATCCCACTGATGTTGAGTGCTTTCAGGTAGTGATGTTGGATAGAAGCTGGAGGCGTTATTGATCAGTAGATCAATGTCGCCAAATTCTTCGCTGATATGGGTAGCGAGGCGTGTAACCGCGTCCATATCCGTTAAGTCGGCTTGTAGTGCGTAGGCCGAATCGCGGCGTTGATGATTGAGGTCTTCGATTAGTCGGGTCGCATCGTCTTGTGAATGGCGATAGTGGATAATCACCTTAAAACCATGGCGGTGAAGCGTACGGGCAATTTCCGCACCGATGCGCCGGGCGCCACCGGTCACTAGGGCTGTAGGTGATGAGGCTGGCATGGATATGTCCTGTTAAAAAGTGTCACAAATATGCTGTCGACGCCGGTTCAGCTCATCGCCAAGCGCTTTTCCTTTAAAGCCTTCGGCCATCAGTTCCTTCGGTTGCAGGGTGTTGAGTTGTGCCAGTAGTTCGTTTATTCGCGATGAAAGCTGTGTATCTATCTCATGCAACGCTTTGCAACTGACCAGTATCGCTTCTAATCGTTGTGGTCGACGCAGGAGGTCTAAAGCCTGAATTAATCGTAACCGAGTTGTGCCATCCAGATCATCAAATGCAGCGATATCCTGATGCCACGCTCTGACCTGTTGTGCCTGTTCCAGCCAGACTTTGGGGGTTTTTAACCGGGCGCAAAACCGATCTATAACATCCTTTGCTTGAGGCAATTCCAGGTGTTGGGTGGACAGTGTCATCAAGCAACTAAAAATGTTTTGTCCGGTACACGCATTAAACTTGCTACAGCGGCTTATCACTGCTTCGACGGTCTGTGTATCGTTGTTGCTAAATAATACGCTCCACTCTGGAAATAAAACGTGCAGCGCATGGCATTGTTGAAGCAGCTTGATGTACGCGTAAGGAGTTCGCTCAGCCAAAGCACGTTCCGTCTCTTTCCATACACGTTCTGGCGTCAGGTGGATCAGTTCATCACTTGTGGATAACTGAATCATTAATTCCAGCGTTTCTTCTGCGATTTCGAATCCAAGGTGGGCGTATCGCGCATAAAAGCGTGCGACCCGAAGCACCCTTAAAGGGTCCTCCGCAAATGCTGGGGAGACGTGGCGCAGGATACGATTTTGAATGTCCTGTTGGCCTTTATACGGGTCGATCAGCTCACCGTCTTTGCTCTGGGCGATCGCATTGATCGTCAGATCACGGCGGATTAGGTCTTCTTCCAGTGTGACGTCGGGAGCCGCAAAGTACTCAAACCCGGTGTAGCCTTTACCGGATTTTCGCTCAGTCCGGGCAAGAGCGTATTCTTCGCCTGTTTTGGGATGGATGAAAACCGGGAAGTCTTTACCAACAGGCTGATAACCTTTGGACAGCATCTCATCCACAGTAGCACCCACGACGAGCCAGTCTTTGTCGTAGACAGGATAGTTGAGCAACTGATCGCGCACCGCGCCGCCAACAAGATAGATCTGCATTTTACTTTTCACACTGATCAGGGAAGTCGACGCGCCAGGCTTCAAAACCCCCATTGACGCTATATACCTCGTCGAAACCTTGTTGAACCAGAAACTGGGCTGCGGACTGGCTGCTAATACCGTGATAACAGCAAACGAGGAGTGGTTTATCCATATCTGCGTCCTGCATAAACTGATGCAGGTTGTCGTTGTTCACGTTGACCGCATTCGGCATGTGTCCTGCGACGAAGCTTTGTTGATCGCGAATGTCAGCTACCGTGGCGTCTTTCTGAAGCAGTTCAAGTGCCTGCGCGGTTGAGATGCAGCTGTATTGATCCATAGTGATATACCTTCATAAACGTAGTACTTCAGTGTCTTAAAGCTCAATCTTACGCAATGCTGAGCAGTCGCAACTGAAGCGGGCACGATCTTCTAAGCGCAATGCGGTAAGCTGGTTTCCCCAGACGCAACCTGTATCCAGCGCAAAGACGTTTTCATCATCTGCACTCCCTTCCAGTGCGGCCCAGTGACCAAACAGGATTGGCAGGTTGTCCGCTTTGCGTGGATGCATAAACCAAGGCTTGTAACCTTTGGGTTGAGTGTCCAGGCTACCCTTGGTTTTCAGTTCCAGTGTGCCTTGTTTGTCGCAAAAACGCATCCGGGTCAGATAGTTTGTAATCACACGAAGGCGGTCCCAGCCATCCAGGCATGAATCCCAGCGGTCAGGTTTGTTGCCATACATATGTTCAAAATAATCTGCAGCTGCATCGCTTTTCAAAACAGCTTCAACTTCCGCGGAACGCTTGCGTGCATTTTTCAGAGACCAGTCGGGTGGAATGCCTGCGTGGGCCATCGCATAACCAACTGTCTCGTCGACAATCAGCAGCGGCTGTTGTCGCAACCAATCCATCAGTTCTTCGCGATCAGGCGCGTCGAGAATCGGTTGCAGTGTATCGCTGCGACGTTGATGGGTTTTTCCATAATGAACGGCCAGAAGGTGCAGGTCATGATTGCCCAGTACGATCCGAACCTGACTGCCCAGCGATTTTAGATAACGCAGCGTTTCTAACGACTTTGGTCCGCGATTAACCAGATCACCGGCAATCCAAAGACAATCGGTTTCGCTGAATTCAATGCGTTCTAATAGCTGTAGCAGTTGATCGAAGCAGCCTTGAATATCACCCAATGCGTAGGTCGACATTACTGGTGAAATCTCCTGTATCTAGGTCTGAGGCGGGGGCTTAGCGGATGATTGATGAGACCGGGATAGTCGGTCTCATCATGTAGCGGAGTTAGTGCAGGGCGTTCGGGGTCGCAAGAGTAAACGGGGAGATCGGGGCGTTAAACGTGATGCCATCATCACCGCGCATCTCATAATGTCCCTGCATACTGCCAACACTGGTGGCCAGCACGGTACCGCTGGTATAGCTGTAGCTATCCTCCGGAGCGATCAGGGGTTGTTCACCCACGACACCTTCACCTTCGACTTCCTGAGAATGTTCGTTACCATCAATGATCAGCCAGCGCCGGCTTAACAGCTGCACGGGTTGGTCGAGGTGATTGGTAATTGTAATGTGGTAAGAGAAAACATACCGTTTGCTGTCTGGATCGGATTGATCAGACAGGTAGTTGGTTTCTACCTTGATGTTTATGTTCTCTTCCGGATTCTCGATCTGCATAGGCTGTGCTTAACCGTTTTGATTCTTTTGTTGGTAGATATAATCACTGATACGAACAAACTGTTCCAGCGTAATACGTTCTGGACGCAGACCAGGATCGATCTCTAGTGTTTCCAGCGTGTCAGCGCTGACTAAGCCTTTCATGTTGTTACGCAGCGTCTTGCGGCGCATGGTAAAGGCTGTACGGACTACATTTTGCAGCGTGGTTACGTCCTGCGCTTCAAATGGCAGTGTCTCATAAGGTGTCAGGCGAATGATAGCCGAGTCCACCTTCGGTGCAGGATTAAACGCGCCTGGCGGCACCACAAAAAGCGGCTCAACCTGACAGTAGTATTGGGTCATGATACCCAGACGGCCGTAGTTGTTCTCACCGGCACCCGCTGCCATACGATCCACAACCTCTTTCTGCAGCATAAAATGCATATCCTGAACACGACCTGCATGAGTCAGCAGGTGGAAGATCAGTTGTGTCGAGATGTTGTAGGGCAGGTTGCCAACGATGCGCAGCGGACGCTCATCTTCGCACAGCGTGGCGAAGTCGAATTTCATCGCGTCCGTCTCAAAAATGCGAAACTTGTCACCGTAGTTAAAGAACTTTGTACGCAGAATCGGCGGCAGGTCACGATCCAGCTCAATCGCATCCAGCGCACCCGCTTCCGCAAGCAGCTCTTCGGTGAGCGCGCCTAGACCGGGACCAATTTCGACAAGGTGGTCTGACTCGTGCGGAGCAATAGAACGAATGATCCGGCGGATAACACCGTGATCATGCAGGAAGTTTTGCCCGAAGCGTTTACGGGCTTTATGCATTGCAGGTTTTTTGCTCATTAGAATCAGTACTTAGATTGACGGTGTGCTGCCATCTCGGCAGCATAGTCGATTGCTGTTAGCAGGCTGCCACTATCTGCCTGACCGGAGCCAGCCAGATCCAGCGCCGTGCCGTGATCAACCGATGTGCGGATAATCGGCATGCCAAGTGTAACATTAACCGCGCGGCCAAAGCCTTTGTATTTCAAAACCGGCAGGCCCTGATCGTGATACATGGCCAGAGCGGCATCGGCAGTCGCCAGATACTTTTCGGTAAAGAGGGTATCTGCAGGCAGTGGGCCGGATAGATTCATGCCGCTTGCGCGCAGTTTCGTCAGTACAGGTTCGATCACATTGATCTCCTCCATACCCAGATGGCCACCTTCGCCAGCATGTGGATTGAGGCCGGCCACCAAAATATGAGGATTCGGTAATCCGAATGAGGTTTGCAGATCCTTGTGCAATACCTCTATTACTTCGGTCAGAAGCTCCGGTGTGATGCTATCGGCAATCTCTCGCAAAGGGAGGTGTGTGGTTGCCAGTGCGACACGTAGCCCTTCAGTGGCCAGCATCATCACAACTTTTGATGTGTGCGTCAGCTCTTCGAGAAACTCGGTGTGGCCACTAAACGGGATGCCCGCGTCGTTAATAATGCCTTTGTGAACCGGCGCTGTAACCAAACCGTGGAAGGTATTATCTAGGCAACCTTCGGTCGCCAGTCTCAGTGTCTCAAGTACATAGCTGCTGTTTTGAGCATCAAGTTCACCTGCCTGTGCGGCTACCGGTAACTTAACAGGCAGCACGGTCAGTGTGCCTTTTGGCGTTGACTGCGCGGGTTTCAGAGGATCAAAAGTTCTGATGTTCAGCGGCAGGTTGAGTGTCTGAGCACGGTCAGTGAGCAGTTCAGGGTCAGCGATAATGACCAGTTCGTGCGGATGTCCGTGTTGGGCGATTTGGATACATAGATCAGGGCCGATACCCGCAGGTTCACCTGCGGTTACGGCCAGTCGGAGGCTATTCAAGTGGCTGAGGCCCTTTACTCTTTGATTTCAATATACGCCTGAGAATGAATCTCGCGCAGCCAGTTTTCCAGCTCTTCGTTGAAGCGACGCTTACGAATGCTATTACGCGCCCGATTCTCAATCATCTCGGTACCGACGTCCTGAGTACGTCGATCCTGTACCCAGAGGATATGCCAGCCAAATTTAGTCCGAAAAGGTTCAGAGCGTTGACCAATCGGCGTTGAATTCATCATCTGTTCGAACTCAGGAACCATCTGTCCGTTTTGAGTCCAGCCCATGCTGCCGCCTTCTGAACCGCTGCCAGGGTCGTCGCTATACTCTTTGGCCAGCTGCTCGAAGGGTTCGCCGTCCTGAAGACGTTTAGCTAGCTCTTTGATCTTTAAGCGAGTTTGAGCATTGCTACGAATTTCAGTCGGTTTTAGCAGGATATGACTAACTTGTGTCTGGTTAATCAGCACCTTTTCGCCACCACGCGTATCGTTAACCTTGATGATATGAAAACCACCTGGTGTACGAATCGGCGGTGTGATGGTGCCGGATTCTGCTTTTTTCAGCGAAGCACTAAGCTGCGACGGCAGTTCATTCAGTTTACGCCAGCCTAATTCGCCGCCTTTGAGTGCGTTAGGCGCATTGGAGTAGCTGATAGCTGACTGTGCAAAGTCCTTGCCGGACACTAACTCCTGATAGAGGGCTTTGGCTTTTCTTTCGGCTTCCTGAATCATCGCCGGGCTCGCCTGAGTCGGGACGGCAAAGAGGATGTTACTCAGGTTGAGTTCTGGATTTGAGGTGGACTTGCCTTCATCAGATTCGAGATAATTCAGCAGATCCTGTTCCGTAACACGAATGCGGCTATTAACCACGCTGCGCTGTACCTGAGTAATCAATAACTCGCGACGAATTTGCTCACGCACAGTATCGAAGCTTTTTCCTTCTGCAACGACTGTTTCGCGGAACTGATCCAGCGTCATGTCGTTCTGACGCGCGATGCTCTCCAACGACAACGCAAGCTGGCGGTCGGAGATACGGATGCCCCGTTGCTGCGCTAACTGAAGCTGGAGGCTGTCTAGAACAAGACGATCCAGCACCTGTTTACGCAGTACGTTGTACTGTGGTTGAGCGGTATTTCGCTCGCGTAGTTGATCGCGAATGGTATCGATGCGGGCATTCAGTTCGCTTTGTAACACGATGCCGTCATTTACAATCGCAACAACGCGATCAAGCGGGATTTCCTGTGCATGGGTCGACAGGGAAATCAGAGTACTTGCAATGGTTGCTGCAACCAGCTTGCCGAGCTTAAAAGTCATCTTGCTCATCTCGTTCTTCAAAACCAGTTATATCTTCAAGGAAGCCTACACTGCCGCTATTGACTGAACCCAGTCCTTTCAGGATAAAGCGAAGGTAAACACCATCATCAAATTCGTCGTTCGTGGTGGTTAGCCAGCGACGACCATAAAACTGCAGCTTCCAGCAGCAGCTTTCATATTCAACACCAAGGACTGTTTCCAGATCCTGTTCTGCTTCAAGATCACGCTGCCAGCGTCCCAACGCTGTTACACGTTCGGTGAGTGGCCAGATAAACTGCAAATCAGTCTGGTCGCGGACATTTTCTTCAAAGCGATAGCTAAAGTTAAAACGCTGATCGTTACTCGCTTTATATGCAAGGCGGACGTTGGTCTCTTTTGCGTCGAAGTCAGAGTAGGCTAACACATTGTCCAGTGTGATACGCAAACGCGAGTTATAGTTCCATACGGCCTGAGTGGCGAAATCCGACTGATTGGATGTTTCAACCGTGCCGCCATTAAGAATGACATCCCGGTCATCAAAATAAAACGCCTGCCCGATACTGAAATTAAAGGACTCGTAGCCGTCTTCTTGCAGAAAACGCGTCGTGAGACCTAAAGAAACCTGCTGTGCATCACCGATACGGTCACGACCACTGAAACGGTTGTAGCGGAACAAGGACTGGTAGTCGAAATCGAGCAGAGAGGTATCGAAATCGGGTGCTTCGCTCTGATCTTTGTCCGGGACATATAATCCAAACACTCGCGGTTCTAACGTTTGAACGCCGCCGGTAGCCAGGTCACGTTCGAAGATCAGGCTGCTATCCAGGCTGGCGATCGGGACGCTGTACGTCGGTGAGTTATCTGCCCCGCTGACCTGATCTTTAAGTTCGTATTGAGTATTCCAAAGTCTCAGGCTCGGGGTAATGTACCCATAGCTGCGGCTAAAGCGTCGACTAATCTCAGGCGTCAGATGAACACGGCTACCCGTAATACGGTCATTGCCGGTGAGATTGGTTATATCCCGATCAAAGTAAACATATTCACTCAGATACTTAAGTTGGGTGCGATCCCATTCGTAATTACCTCGCAACTGGAATTGAGGGAGGCGCCTATAGGGGGCCGTTCCATCAACAAGCGTTTGATAGCTATGCAAGCGTGCCAGCGCATTCCAGTTCGGCGCGTGGTAGGTGAGTTCACCCAAGCGATCCAGGTTTGACTCTCTCTGCACATCAAGATCGGTGGTGAGGTCATCAAAATAGTTGTCATCGCTGACGGCGGTATAGTCCACATGTGCCCCCCAGCCCGGAGCTGGTCGGCCTTTGTGGTGGACATTCAGTAACCATCGATCGTCGTTCGCCAATTCATCGTCAGGGAGATAAGCAACCCCAAGTTCGGTTTTGTTCTGGTGACTCAGATAGCGGAATTCGTTCTCCAGCATCACCCCTCTGTTGCTAATCCAGCGAGGCGTCAACGTATCGTCGTAATTAGGGGCGAGGTTAAAATAGTACGGTGCTGTCAGGTCTAAGCCGTCAGATTGCGTATAGCCGATACTTGGATACAGGAAGCCACTCTTTCTTTGATCATCGATCGGAAATGTCAGGATCGGAGAGTAGAAAATAGGTACTGGTCCAACCTTTAGCGTGGCATGTTTTGCTGTCCCAAAGCCGGATTCTCGATCCAGTTCAATATTGCTTGCGCTCAGCTTCCAGTCTTCATTGCCAGGCGGACAAAAGGTGTAGTCGCCTTCTTTTAATGTGACATGGGTATTTGAATTGCGCTGAATTTCCTCTGCCGTGCCACGCAGATGACTTTCATGAAAAACAAACTGGGCATTGCTGAAGTTGCCCTGATTTGTTTTCAGGTTAATCGTGGCGTCAGAGGCGATCATCAAAACGCCGGGTTCCCGAAAGACGACATCGTCTTCGAAATGTGCTTCGCTCTTGCTCTGATCAACGTTTGCGGATTCTGCAGATAATCGGCGACCACCTTGTCTGAGGTTAACGCCCTCGCGTAACTTGGTTAAGCCACCCAGCTCGGCTTGTGATTTGCCCGCATCAAGATAGACCGGTGGATCTGATTCATCTTCGTCGCCGTGAACCTTAAACTCAGGTTCGACATACCGACCGCTGCAAACCATATCCCGTTGACGAACCTGAACCCAGTCCAGAGACTTGTAACTTGGAAGGGATTTGGCATTGGCGGCCAGAGGTGCTTTGATCGATCCGGCCGGACGTAACGTGGGAGCCGGTTTATTGGTACAGTCCCAGTTGCCACTTTTATTGGCAGAACAGTCCCAGATCTGATCAGATGTATTTGCTAACCCTAGTTGTGGATAGGCTATCGCCGCTACGGCCATGGCCACACAGTAAGATAAGGGTTTGATTGAGGGCATATCAACATGTTCCTTCTGGCTGAATACCGGGTCGCCCGGTTTCTCGCCGACCCCCTGTCGCGTAAGATACGGCAGGTCGTGAATAATAAACATTCAAGAGAATATGTGCTAGAGGATCAGGCTGAATGGATCCACGTTTAAGTGAATTGAAGAGCTGGTCGGCGCAGATGCTGGATCAGTTGGGTGAAACGCTGAGTGACAACTGGCAATGCAGTGTTGTTGCCGGGGATGCGAGCTTTCGCCGATATTTTCGTATTACCGACGGTGATCGAACCTGGATTGCTGTTGATGCGCCCCCCGAGAAAGAAGACAGTCAGCCGTTTGTTGAGGTGGCACGCTGTTGGCAGGGGCTGGATGTGAATGTCCCGGATATCAAAGCGGACGATCTGCAGCAGGGTTTTATGTTGCTGGAGGATTTTGGCGATATCCAGTTTTTACCTGAGCTATCTCCCGAGACGGCAGATGCGCTGTACGGTAGTGCATTTGCTGAATTGCTAAAACTACAGCGTTGTATGGGGTTGGCCGCGCGTGAACTGCCGCCATATGATTCTGCGATGTTGCAGCGGGAAGTTGATCTGTTTCGTGACTGGTTCCTGAAGGAACTCTTGCAGGTCAGCCTTTCTGACATTAATGGGCAGAGTTTGGATCAGATTTTCTCGACCCTGATCAATTCGGCGCTGCAGCAGCCACAGGTGTGTGTCCATCGGGATTATCACTCTCGCAACCTGATGTTGTGTGGTGAGAATCGTGTGGGCGTCATCGATTTTCAGGATGCAGTGATGGGGCCGGTCACTTACGATCTGGTCTCTCTGCTGAGAGACTGTTATATCGCGTGGCCGGAGCAAGATGTTGAGCGCTGGTTGTCTCAATACTGGGAACTGCTACAGCAAGAACGTCCTGACCAGCTGGGTGAAATCGATCTGGAGCAGTTTCGGATTTGGTTTGATCGAATGGGCATGCAGCGTCATCTGAAAGCGGTGGGGATCTTTGCCCGTCTGAAAATACGTGATGGTAAAGCAGGTTATCTGCAGGATATCCCACGTACGATGAGTTATCTGCTGGACGTTGGTGGGCGTTATCCTGAGCATCAGGGTGTCGTTGAGTGGTTGCGTGCAGAAGTCGTCCCCTTGATGTCCAGCTCGGGGCTGTTTGATCAAGATGCCATGCAGCGGTGGCTCGACTGATGCGTGCGATGATTCTTGCCGCGGGCCTTGGAACACGCATGCGCCCGCTGACGCTTGATACCCCTAAGCCGTTGTTGAAGATTGCTGATCAACCGATGATTGAGCATCACATTCTGCGCTTGAAGGCTGCCGGATTCACTTATCTGGTGATCAATCATGCCTGGTTAGGCGAACAGATTGAGGCGTATCTGGGTGATGGGCAGCGATTAGGTGTTGAGATCGTTTATTCAGCAGAATCTGAGCCGCTGGAAACGGCGGGTGGGATCGCTAAAGCGTTGCCGCTGCTGTCGCCAGACGGTCAAAGTCTGTTTGCGGTGATCAACGGTGATATTTTCTGTGACTATCCTTTTGCCCAATTACCGCTAACGCTAGAAGCTCCTAAGATAGCGCATCTGGTGCTGGTGGATAACCCGGAGCATAATCCGGCAGGTGATTTTGCCCTGCAAGCAGGACGTGTCGTGGATGATTCGGATGAGTCGGCGGACACTCGTAAACTGACCTTTAGTGGGATCAGTGTGCTTTCTCCGGCTCTCTTTGACGGCATCCAGGCAGGTGAGAAGGCCGCATTGGCTCCACTGCTAAGGACTGCAATCAGTGAAGGTAAGGTCAGTGGCGAACACCATCCGGGTTACTGGGTGGATGTGGGGACACCAGAACGACTGACAGAAGTTGATCAATTTGTGAGGGAACAAAATGGCGTTTGATCCAGAGACCGCTGGACGTAGTCTGGCTGAGTCGCTTAAAAGACATCGCACCAGTATTTTGCTGGGCAGTGTGATTGGTCTGTTCACCGGAGGGCCTGCGGGTCTGATTATGGGTGGACTGTTTGGATATTTCGCCAGTCGCTTGTTATTAGGTGCTGTTAAAGCGTTTCATCCTCAACGGGCGTTGTTTAAAGCGACGTTTTCGGTCATGGGTAAAGTGGCCAAAGCTGACGGCCGGGTGAGTGAAAACGAAATTGCCTTTGCCAGTGCCTTGATGAACCAGATGCGGTTGACGGGCGAAAAACGTCAGGAAGCGATTGATCAGTTCAATGCCGGTAAAGAAGCTGATTTTGATATCGCTGAAGTGCTGAAACCGCTAGCGGTTTATCTGCGTCATCGGCCCGATGTGCGGATGTTCTTTGTTGAAGTTCAGTTGCAGGCTGCGTTTGCGGACGGTGAAGTCAGTGCTGCGGAACTGGAAGTTATCCAGCAGGTATGCGCTTACTTGCAGATGACTCAGCAGGAAGTAGAGATGCTGGTGGCGCGGATGCAGGCGCAGCAATCCTTTCATCAGCAGGGGCAACAGGGCTTTGCTGGCCCACAAGCGGCTCAGATGCTGGATGCCGCGTATCGTGTACTCGGCGTTGAGGCTGAGGCGACAGATGCCGAAGTGAAGAAAGCCTACCGTAAACTGATGAGTCAGCATCATCCGGATAAGCTGGTGTCTAAAGGCCTGCCGGAAGAGATGGTTACTATGGCGAAAGAGAAATCACAAGAGATTCAGGCAGCGTACGAACAGGTTCGTCGTGCCCGAAAGGCCGCGGTGTAAGAATTGCCCTGGCTTCGTTTAGGCTGCGTTACCGACCCGGAGCCATTTCTGACTTAGCAGTGTCTGCTTCTTCTGCCATCTCTTTTTCGATTTCGACTGTCTGCATGGGCGCCAGAATATGGCGCCTGATCAGTCCATCCACTTGCTGTCCTAACCAGCGTTCCTGTTTTTCCCAGTCCTGATAACGATTGCTTAGGCGACGCTGCATATAGTGCGTCAGCTGGCTGCGGCGTGCCCAGCGTAAACGTTGTTTTGGCGGAGCCTCAAACAGGGTGGTTGACGACGGTTCCCCTTGGTAGATATCTACGACAGGTACTTTTAAGGCGGGAATCAGATCTGCCAGGACAGGGACAGCATCAACCGAAGGCGTCGCAGGGTTGATGATCACCAGTCCAAGTGAGTTAACGACTTCCTGATTGTCTTTCACAAATTGACTTGCCCATACGGCGCCGCTGCCCACACCAATAGCAATAATACGTTCAGCACCTCGCTGTCTCAGCGCATTGAGTGCCGTATTTGCTAATCCCTGGATACGTTCAGGATAGGGCGGTATCAGAGGCGTGTCTGTTTCCGTATCAGGGAGGGGAGGCGGCGCCGGTCTCGCTGTTGCGGGGGCTGTGGTGCCTGTGCTTTCTTCAGCACCTCCTTCTTCTGAAGTGTTGTCTTCTCCATTTTGCTTCACCAGTTGTAGTACAGGCAGCGTACGCTTCGGCGGATGCAGGGTGGGTGGGGTTGGCAGCTGCAGCGACAGGGTGTTCCAGCCTTGATCACTCAGCTGCAAACGCAGTGGATGGGCGTAATCGGGCCAATCCGCATGAGTGCCTTCGCTAGGAAAGAGGATGATTCCGCCCAATGCTTCTGGCTGGCTCTGTGGATGAAACAAGCCGATGGTACGGTCATCACCACTTTCAAGCCAGATCACCTCTGTTTCCGGACTGTTATTCTTGACCAGCTCCTGCAACCGGTTCAGGTCGGGGGAGGGTTCTGTGCGCGGGCCTATAACGGGGGGGACTGGAGGTGGCGTTGCCGCAGATGTATCGGACGTTTCTTCACCGGACGCCTCTGTTGTTGAAGGCGTGGATTCCTCAGCCGTGATAAGTGGGGCTGAAAAGAGAAGGCTCAGGGCAAAACACAGGCGGATAATAGGTCGGTTCATGGCTTTGATTATTAACAAGCTGCTGACTATAGGCAAGAAGGGTTTATCCCTTGGAGCGCTCAGGTACAATAGCGGCTAATTATTACTCAGCTTCATTAAGAGACCCGTATGTCTGATTTTAAAATTGCTCCTTCTATCTTGTCTGCTGATTTTGCCCGTTTGGGTGAAGAGGTTGAAAACGTGCTCGCAGCCGGTGCTGATTACGTGCACTTTGATGTGATGGACAATCACTACGTGCCAAATCTGACGATTGGTCCGATGGTTTGTAAAGCATTGCGTAACCACGGTATTGAAGCCCCCATTGATGTTCACCTGATGGTGAAGCCGGTGGATCGTATTATCGGTGACTTTATCGAAGCGGGTGCATCTATCATTACTTTCCATCCGGAAGGTTCTGAACATATTGACCGGTCATTGCAGATGATCCGC